>NZ_JAMXEX010000008.1 GCF_025370775.1 Ancylothrix sp. D3o
GAACAATAGCTCGGTGCCTGGGCTCTTTTAACAAACACAAACCCCTACACTTCGGTGTCGGGGTTTTGGGTTTTTCGACTTTTTTTCTTCTACTCTTTTGGATCTTTCTTCGAGTAAAAGCTAAGCCCTAAGTTTAGCCATTTCACAATAATAGGCTGACGAGAATAAACCAAGGAGAGGAGTGTTTGATAATCGCTACCGGCCTTTTCCAACTAATAAATATGTTGACATTTCTCCCTTTCCTTTAACGGCGACAAGGCCCCGTTCCTCAAAAATATATTCTTTTTTTAAACATTCGTATGTTGCCCGTGTAACTTGAATTCTGCCGGCAATGCCTTGAGATTCCATACGAGAAGCCATATTCACCGTATCGCCCCATAAATCATAAATAAACTTTTTAATCCCAATCACACCAGCCACCACCGGCCCCGTAGCAATACCGATGCGAATGCGAAAATTTTGACTTGTTTGAGAGTTGATTTTTGCCAAAGCTTGCTGCATATCTAAGGCCATATCCGCAATAGCTGCCGCATGATCCTCTCGCTGCACCGGCAACCCCGCCACCACCATATACGCATCGCCAATCGTCTTAATTTTTTCTAACCCATGTTCCTCTGCAAGGTGATCAAAAGCTGAAAAAATTTCATTGAGTAACTTAACCAATTCTCGAGGCGAAACTTGACTCGAAATTTCCGTAAACCCCACAATATCTGCAAACAAAACCGAAACTTCTGCAAAACTTTCGGCGATAGTTTGATGTTCTTTCTTAAGGCGGATGGCAATCGTTTCGGGTAAAATATTCAACAACAACTTTTCCGAGCGTTCTTGTTCGCTTTGCAGTTGGCAATAAGCCGCCTCTAAATCCCGACGAGCTTTAAACTCTGCTCTCTGTAAACGCTCGTATAAATAAACCGATAAATTACAAATAAAACAAATCCAAAACATATATAAAATCATCGCAGATGGCGTAAGCCAAACAGCCGGCATTTTGACTTTTAATCCCAAAAACGCCACAGCCACCACACAATAAAACAACACCCCTAACTGCGAAATTAAATGCAAACCCCAGCGCACCGGCATCAAGGTTGCTTGGCCAAAAAACATCAACGGCCACACTAATAAAGAAGGCTCAAAATGACCATTAAAACTGCTCCTAAGTTGGGGGCCAATGGTCACAGACCAGGATAAAATCAGGAAAACTAAAGTTGGATGCCGCCGGCCCACCGGCAAGCGAAACAAAGCCAAACAAAATAGCAAACAACTTTCAACAATAATTTGCGTAATCAACCACTCCTCTTTAAATTGAGCCGGTTTAAACCAAAGATTTCTTAACTCCAAAGCAGTAAATGTTAAAAAGAAAATCAAAGCCACCCACAATCCCAAATGCAGCCGACTTTGCATAAAATTATTTCGCCAAGTTTCGTAATTGGCTGCTTGGGAAGCCGGTTTTGGCGGACGCATAGCTTTAAGCACCCGTTTGAGGAGCGAACTCAGCCACATTTTTCTAAAAGATGCCTGCTGCATTAATTTTATCCTTTGCCCTTGTTTGGGAATCGTTGTTGAGTCTTGCTCTCACCTTTTTTAGTTTTAACCTTTAATGCCTCCATTCCCACAACCGCCATAAAATTTTAAGTTTTAGGTTTGAAAACCTTAGTCCTGGTATCCGCTTTTTGCCACCATCTCTTAAAAACATTTCCATAAAAACAGCTTCTACATCCCACTTACACTAACTTTTAAAATGACAACTTAGTTTTTTGTACCCAAGGGACTAGCGACAGTTTACCCTTTTGTGGTATTAATTGATGTTTGTCCAATTTAAAGAAGGGTAGAGACATCAATGGCCGGTAGTGAACTTCGAGCCGATATTTGGATTAGCGAGTATATCACGCCTTGGGATATTTACGTTCACGGCATTACTCGTGTGCTTGCCTACAAAAAAACCCAATATCAGGAAATGTATGTTGTGGAAAGCGGAGCCTATGGAAAAGGACTGGTTCTTGATGGAAAATGGCAGTCTTGCACAGGCGATGAATTCTTATACCACGAGCCTTTAGTACACCCCGCCATGTTATTTCATGGCTCACCAAAAAAAGTATTAGTTCTTGGCGGCGGGGAAGGCGCAACAGTCAGGGAAATTTTGCGTTGGAAATCCGTTGAAAAAGTAGCAATGGTTGATATTGATGGTGATGTCGTCGAAGCTTGCCGCGAACATTTACCAGAAATGCACGCCGGCGCTTTTGATGATCCTCGCACAGAGTTGGTAATAGGTGATGCTCTGCATTATTTAGATACCACAACTGAACAATGGGATGTAATTATTTCTGATCTTTCTGATCCTATTGAGTCTGGGCCGTCTTTCCAACTGTTTACAAAAGAGTATTTTGAAAAGGCAAAACGAGTGCTTTCTCCGGGTGGCTTTTTTGTAGTGCAAGCGGGTCCCGTTTCTCCTTCTGAACTAAAATTACACGCTCGCATTGTTAACACGCTCAAATCGCTTTTTACCAATGTTCAATCTTACACGAGCTATATTTCTACCTATGGCTCTCCTTGGGGTTTTGCTATTGCTTCAGAGCAAGCAATTAATACTCGCCCAAACCCGGAAGAAGTAGACCAAATCTTGAACGAAAGAACCACCGGCGGTCTGCGGATGTTTGACGGCACAACCTTGTTAGGAAGCTTGAATACTGCGGGGCATTTGCGTCAAGCAATTGCTACAGAAACACAAGTTTATACCCTGGCAGAACCGCCTAAGTTTTTTGGCAAAGGTTCGGTAGGTCAGTAATTACTTATGGTTCATGGTTTATTGCACCATGAACCATTATATTTAATCCCAAATCTCTCATTAATTTGAAAGTTTATTAGCCTCACCGCCTCTCCCGCTAAGCTAGAGAAGGATAAAAACTTGGTAAGAAGTTCGGGATTTACGAACAGCAATTAAGCAAAAATTGCTTTTAAAATGAAACAAATAAGTGAAAAAGCTGGAAAGGCAAGATGGCAGATCAACAACAGCAAAAACCGGCCATCATACAAGCGCCGGTGGGTTTGGTGGCGGGAGCCACTTACCCGTTACGAGCCTTAGTTTACCTCACTCAAACTCCGCGTCTTTGGCGTTATGTTTTAGTGCCGATTTTGGTTAATTTGGTTGTCGCAGTTGGGTTGTATGTGGGCTTGCTATTCCCAGGTTTGCAGAGTGTCAACAATTTATTGGTTGATTTCTATGCCTGGTGGAATATTCAACTCGCAAATTTACCCCAATGGTTAAGCTTTTTGAGCGTTTTGGCAATTATTCTCGGCTTTTTGCTGAGGGTATTGCTGGTAACGGGACTGCTAGTAGCCATTGGGTTTTTATTGGTGCAATTTGGGGTAATTTTAGGAGGGCCGTTTTATGGGCAACTTTCCGAACAATTGGAGTTAGCGCGAACCGGCAAATTACCGCCAGCAGAACCTTTGAGTTTATTTACTCTTTTACGCGATATTGGGCGGGCTGTTTTGCATGAAGTGAAAAAATTGGTGTTAATTATTACTGTGGGTTTGCCTTTGCTGGGTTTAAATTTTATTCCAGGTTTGGGTACGGCAATTGCCAGCATTGGCGGAATAGCGCTGGCGGCGACGATTGTTTGTATTGATTTTTTAGATTCACCTTTGGAAAGGCGCCGGCTTCATTTTCGGAAAAAGTTAGAGTTAATTCTTAGGAGTTTGCCGGCTTCTGGCACGTTTGGTTTAGCTTGTTTGGGGTTAATTAGTATTCCCCTGCTTAATTTACTGGCGGTTCCCCTATGTATTACTTCAGGAACGCTATTTTTTTGTGACCGAATTTTGCCAAAATTGAATGAGAGTAAGTAGTGATCAGTAAGGCAGAAATTTACTGGATACTGGCACTTATTCATCTCAGCAATTAAAAACAGCCCCAGCGTTAAATGGAAATTGCTAAGGGAAGGAACAGTAAATTCAAAGCCTGTGATTGACAGCCCTATGCTTTGGCAGGGATGACGTAGATTTATATGCCCTGGATAGGAAAACCGGCACTTAGCAATGGAAATTTTAAACACAAGGAAAACTTACGCCATATATCATAGTTTTTCCAGACCTTAAGTTCTTGTGTTTAAAATCAATTTGTTGTAAAAAGCCGGTAGGGTTGCCGGCCTTTTACCTTTTAAGCCCTAGACATTGGCTTTAAAAACAACCACCCAACAAAAAAGAAGGATGCTGTAAATAATTGCACCAAATCTAAGGCAGATAAATAGCCATCCGAAAACGAAGCAATACTTCTATCGGTGATACCAAACAGCCATGAAGAAACCCCCAAAAGCCAAATGCCATTTTGCAGATTTCCTAAAAATTTAGAGCGTTCAGAAGTTTGCGGGTTGTTCATATTTTCAGCCCTTTTTGTTGAAAGATTTTTTTGCCGCTCACCCTGCAAGGGCTGGAGGTTTTTCTAACACCTTCACTGCCTTTGTATTTTTATGTTAAGAAATGTTTTGTTATGTTGCCCTGTCTCCCCAGAGAGAATTAAGCATAATTTGCTAATTGTCATATCTATCAAAAGACTGAGCTAAGTATAATAAAAATTAAGCCAAAAGAAGGGTGACTGCGGCCCGGCCTCCCAATAGGAAAAATGCTGCCCCGGCATGATGAGACGTTGGGGGCTGCAATTTAAGTGTATTTTTTGAAAAAACTTTAGTCGGCTAATAATGCTCTAAACTGCCTTAGTTTGCCTTTTTAACCTTCTTAAAAATTAACTTTATCTCAATTTTTGCCTTCATCATCTTTTATTTACAGACAAGCTTCGATACCATAATATTATCAAATTTCTACTTGCTGGGTAACTTGGCTGCATGACCATTGCAATTGACTTCGGAACAAGCAACACGGTAATCGCTCGCTGGAATAGCGCCACCGGCACACCAGAAACCCTAAAACTAACCGGTTTATCGGTGCAAATGGGGCAAAATCCCCCCCTTATTCCCAGCTTAGTTTATCTTGAGGACGCTTCTCGCGGGGAAGTTATCGTCGGACAACAAGTACGCGACAAAGGACTGGATCTCAAAACCGATCCCCGATTTTTTCGCAGCTTTAAACGCGGAATTGGTTCAGATATTCAAGGATTTTTACCCGAAATTGACGGTCAAATTATTACTTTTGAAAAAATCGGGGAATGGTTCCTAACTAATATTATTAACCAGCTAAAAGACATCGGTTATGATGGCGGAGAATCTCTTGTTTTAACAGTGCCGGTTGATAGCTTTGAAGCTTACCGGCATTGGTTAGGAAACGTTTGTCAAGCATTGCCGGTTCAACAAATACGAATGCTCGATGAACCAACCGCCGCCGCACTAGGTTACGGACTCGCAGACCGGCAACTTTTATTAGTTGTAGATTTTGGTGGTGGAACCCTTGATCTCTCCCTTGTTCGCCTCGATAACAACACCACCAACACCACGAAAAAACCCCTCGGTTTTATCCTTAAATGGGGCGAAAAAAACCTGGCAGAATCTTCTAGTCAAAAACCAAAAACTGCTCGCGTTATCGCAAAAGCCGGCCAAAACTTAGGCGGAACTGACATTGATAACTGGATCGTTGATTACTTTGCAAAAACCCAAGGTTTAAAACCCACCCCCCTCACCACCCGCCTTGGCGAACGCTTAAAAATTCAGCTATCTTTACAACAACAAGCCAGCGAAATCTACTTTAATGATGAAACCTTAGAAACTTATGATCTTTCGTTAACTCGCCAACAATTTGAGCAAATTCTTACAGAACATCAATTTTTTGAAAACCTCGATGAAGCGATGACTCAAGTGTTACAACAAGCACGTCGGCAAGGTATCGAAGTTTCCGATATTGATGCGGTTTTATTAGTCGGCGGTACCGTCCAAATACCCGCCATACAAACTTGGATTAAACAATATTTTGATAGCTCAAAAATTCGCTGTGATAAACCATTTGAAGCTATCGCTCAAGGTGCCTTACAACTTACCCAAGGCATTGAAGTTAAAGATTTCCTTTATCACAGCTACGGAATTCGCTATTGGAACCGGCGCGAAAATCGCCATAGTTGGCATCCAATTATTCAAACCGGCCAATCTTACCCCATGAGTGAGCCGGTGCAATTAGTTCTCGGTGCTTCTTTAGAAAATCAGCCGAGTATTGAATTAATTATTGGTGAATTGGCAACCCAAACCGGCGGCACCGAAGTGTATTTTGATGGAGATCGTTTAGTGACTCGAAATATTGCTTCGGGCGAAACTTCCGTCCAAGCGCTTAACGATAAAGAAGGTGCTCGCTCTATTGCTAAACTTGACCCCCCTGGGTTTCCTGGCAGTGACCGAGTAAAGCTTTTTTTCCAAGTAGATAAAGACCGTTTTTTACGCCTTACGGTCGAAGATTTGCTCACCAATCAAACTTTATTGGAAGATACACCAGTTGTGCAATTAAGTTAATTTTGGGAATTGCTGGGGGTGGGGGCGGGCACCCCTCCAAGTGGCGCATCTTGCCTGCGATTTCTGTGATTGTGCAGGCAAGATGCCTGCACCACTTTTGATAGCACCCCTACAAAAATTACCAGTTCCCAATGCCTTAATTATGCACAATTACTGGGGTGCCAACCTCAGCCCAATTAAATAACCATTCGGCACGATCAACGGCCAAATTTGTACAACCATGACTCACCGGCGTGCCAAAATTGTTATGCCAATAAGCGCCATGAATTGCATAACCATTGTGATAATACATCGTAAACGGCACATCAGGGACGTTGTAATCTTCCCCTTCCATTTTGGCAAAAACGTGTTTTGATTGAATATTAAAAGTGCCGGGGGGTGTTTCAAACCCTTTTTTGCCGGTGGAAATAACCAAAGCCAGAACTTGTTTATTTCCCTCCCAAGCATATAATCTTTGCCGCTTTACATCAATTTGTATCCAGCGTTGTTTAGAGCTTTGCAAATTCATAATCGTGCTGGCAATTTTATTATGCACCTCATCCGCTTTCACCGGCAGCGTCACAAAAGGTGTTGCAAAAATCCCCAACGTTGAAATAACCAATGCCGCACCGGCAAACCATCTTGCCGACCGGCATCCCAAACCAACATTAATATTCCTAGAATTCATCATTGAGAACCTCCTCACTCTAAAACCCTTTATTATTATTTAACTTCTCTCTACTATTTTGCTACATCAGCCCCTAAGAAGATTTCGGTCAATACCTCCAAAAATTCTAATTCTTTCCATAAACCAATAGCGCGGTTTTCAAACTCTGAGACCGCTGAGCCACCGCTTGCCAATTTCCCGTAGCCACAAGTGTTTTTGGAAACAATTCCCCCGCTAACCCCACAGCAATTGCTCCGGCTGCAATGAATTTTGCCGCATTTTCTAGGGTTACTCCGCCGGTAGGAATTAAAGGAATATGACCGAGTGGGCCTTGCAAACTTTTAATATAACTCGCACCCCCCACCGCCGAAACGGGAAACACCTTTACAGCCGCCGCACCGGCACCCCAAGCAGTGACAATTTCCGTCGGAGAAAGAGCACCCGGAACAATCGGAACTGCGGCATTTATTGCCATTTTAATCATTTTTTCATCGGTGTGTGGCGAAAACAAAAACTCAGCCCCAGCAGCTAACGCCTCCTCTAAATCATTTATATTTAATAACGTCCCCACCCCTATCACACAATCGGGCAAATGGGAACGCAAATAACAAATTGTTTCCGCCGCTCTATCACTATTCCAAGTAATCTCAATTAACCGCATTCCCCCGCTTGCCACCGCCAGAGCCATTTGTATCCCCAAACTCATCTGGGAAGCGCGAATCACCGCAATTGCTCTCTCTTGTTGCAATAACCTTAACCAAGCCTCATTATCCATCTTGGAAATTTTCTAAAAGTCCTTAAATTTTGCCTATACTTTAAGCATAAATCTTTTTGACTCCCAGCTATGACGCTTTGCATCAATCCAAATTGCCCCAACCCCAACAACCAAGCTAACAATAATAGTCGATTTTGTCAAAGTTGCGGCACAAACTTACTTTTAGAAAATCGCTACCGAATTCAGCGCATTTTAAGCGATAAAACAGGATTTGGAAAAATTTATGAAGCCGAAGAAGCCGGAAATCCTAAAATTCTCAAAATTCTCAAAGACGAACTTAACAACAATCTCAAAGCTGTAGAACTTTTTGAACAAGAAGCCAACGTTTTAGGACAGCTAAATCATCCGGGGATTCCCAAAGTTGACGGATACTTTCAATTTTCCACTAAAAACGGGCCGGTTTTACACTGTATTGCTATGGAAAAAATCGACGGCCCCAACTTAAGCGAATGGCTGCAACAGCGAAATAATCAACCAATCAAAGAAGAACTCGCCCTCACTTGGTTAAAACAACTCACAGAAATTCTCCATCTTGTTCACAGCCAAAATTATCTCCACCGCGATATAAAACCCTCTAATATTATGTTGAGAAATGGCGGACAATTGGTATTAATTGACTTTGGCACCGCCAGAGAAATGACCTACACTTATTTGGCGGCTGTTAATGCCGGCAATCCTGTCACCGCCATTGAATCACGCGGTTATACTGCACCCGAACAAGCCAACGGTCACGCAGTGCCGCAATCGGATTTCTTTTCCTTGGGACGTACCTTTGTGCATTTAATGACAGGGCGTTATCCTTTAGATATGTATGACGGGCTAAATGATCTTTTAAATTGGCGACCTTATGCTGTACATATTTCTCCTTTACTGTTAGATTTTATCGATTCATTGATGGCGAGGGAAGTCAATAAACGCCCCGCCAATACGCAGGCAATTTTAAACCGGCTCAAAGAAATTGAAATTGAACTGGCAGAAACTCTCAACGTGGTGGGGGGTTTTCATCAAACGGTGCCGGTGTCTCAACCTCAAAAACAAAAGAAATTTCCTTTATTTTTACTTTTTGGAGCGTTGTTAGGATTTTTAGGCTATCTGGCCGGCAGTAATAATTCCTCTGCTCAAACTTCCCAAACTTCCCCAGTCAATAAATTATCTAGGCTGGTATTAATTGCCATTATTTCCCCCTTAATTGCGCTGACTGCTTTGGCTTTATACCGTCCTGTGACCTGTTCTTTGGGTTTAGCTTCCGACTGTTTTTCTACGGTCAAACGACCCCCCGGACAGCCGGTGCAAAAAAAAGGAAAAACTCAAAAAATTGATTACTTTCCTTACCTAGAAGGCAGAGACAGTCAAGGCAGAACCGCAGAATTTAATATTGCTGTTCTTTCCAGTGAATATAAATGGAAACTCGGCAGTTCTTATCAAATTCAATACAATGACCGGGTGATCAATTTAGATGATTTAAGAGCAAATTTGGCGGAAGAAGGCATCCAAAAAATTATGGAAAATCCCTCAGAAATTGTTTCTGTGGGGACAGCCTCTTGTGAGGGAGTGCCAGAAACCGAAGAGCGCCGAGCTTTGGAGCGAGCGCAGCAAATTCAACTGTTAGTCAAAAAATTATTTCGCAATAGTCGCACTTTGCAAGGCTACCGGCTCTTAAATTTGGGTCAATTTGTTGGGGGCGTTTGTCAGCCAGATAGAGACGCTACGTCTTATCAAAGAAGTGTGATTATTATTGGCGTTCGCAAAAAATCAGATGGGGTTCTTTTAGATGAAGCCCTCCGCTCTCGTTTAGAAAAGAAACCTTTTGCAGATTTCACCCTAGAGGATTACTCCCTCGGCTCGCCGGCTAAATTTATAACAATTCCTAGCAGGCTATAGTTTTTTGCATTTTTGACGGGTTATTTTCTCTCGGGAAAACGGCAGCATTGTTTATATTGGCTGGCTGCTTTGAAATTTTTTCAAAAAATATCCGCCTTTTAAATCCACCTGGCGGGAGAGAGGAATGGAACGATAGTTTTTTAGAATTTATCATAAGATAACAAGAGAGGATACTTACTATGCCCCTGATCAAACTGCAAGAATATTATCCAAACTACCGGGAAGAAATTTTAGGCGGCGATGATATTTATGGTTTTGATGTTTTCGCCGGCAAAAGTAATCAAAAAATTGGCATTGTCTGTGATGATGTCATCGACTTAACTGGTAGGTTTCGCTATTTAGTTATTGATACGAGTTTGTGGGGCATTCCTAAAAAAATTTTATTGCCGGTGGGTTCCTGTAGGCTTGATTTTCCGAATGAGCGGGTCTATGCGATTGCGATTACAACCAAACAAGATATTGCAGAATTTCCAGATTATACAGGCGGCATTACAGTAGATTACGATTATCAAGAACCGTTTCATAAAGTTGAGCAAAATCCCCCTGCACTTCTGGGAACGTCCGAGACAGAAGAATCGCAAACGCTTCAACTTTATGCAGAAAAACTAACTGCTCACAAAGAGCGCCGTCAAAAAGGTGAGGTGGTGATTGGTAAGCGGATTAAAACCGAAACTGCACGCATTTCTGTACCGGTTCACAAAGAGCGAATTGTTATCGAAAGAAGTGTCCCACAAAATGCGGGTGAAATGATCAGCGCTGCTGAGGTTAAGTTCTGCGAAGGTGAAGTGATTCGCATTCAGCTTTATGAAGAAATTGCGGATATTCGTAAAGAAGCGTTTGTCTGTGAAGAAATTAGCATCAAAAAAACTGTTGAACAAAAAATAATTGAGGCCCAAGCGACTTTACGGCGGGAAGAGTTGGAAGTTTCGGGCGAAGAGTCTGGTTTTTTTGATTAAGTTTAATTAAGAATGTTTTTCCCCCTCCGCGCCGGCGGGGGATTTTTTATGCCGACTCCGCAATGCAGCGGCGGGTGTTGGGTTTGTATAGCCATTATACGAGCAGGTTTAGTCAAAAAATATCTCTATTTCTTTTGGAGTATGAGAAAAAAAATAGATATTGATAGAAGTTACTTCGGTAGTTAGATGACTTTTAAGCTAGTTCTTAATTAAAGTGTAAGTAATGTTGAATTGGAGGAAAACCCCAATGGCTTTAATGAAAATTTCTGATTATTATCCAGATTACAAAGACGAAATTTTTGGCGGCGATGACATTAAGGGAATGGAAGTTTACGCCGGAAATACGAATGAAAAAATCGGAAAAGTCCACGATGCTCTGGTAGAGGAAGAAACCGGACGTTTCCGCTATTTGATCATTGACACTGGCGGATGGATTTTTGGTAAAAAAGTTTTATTGCCGGTGGGAGCAAGTCGCATCGACTATGCAGGGAATCGCGTCTATGCCACCAACCTCACCAGCAAAGCTCAAGCAGAAAATTTACCTGCTTTTGACGAACTGCGAGAAATTGATTACGACGAAGAAGAACAAGTCCGCGACATTTACCGCACTCCCCTTTCTAGTGCTACTGCTGCTGCAACCCCGGCACCTGCTGCTGCTACCCCGGCGCCTGCAACTCCTTCTTATGATCGCAGCAGCTACAGCTACGACAAAGAACCGCATCTTTATAATCTCAACGAGCAAAATCACCAAAATCTCAAACTGTATGAAGAGCGGTTAATTGCTAACAAAAGCCGCATCAAAGCAGGCGAAGTTGCGATTGGCAAGCGTGTGGAAACTCAAACGGCTCGCGCTTCAGTGCCGGTGGAAAAAGAGCGGGTTGTTATTGAAAGAGTCACCCCTACCAATGCTGGTCAGGTTGTAACTCCGGGTTCTGTAGACTTCACCTCTGGCGAAGTTGCACACATCGAAGTGTACGAAGAAACTGCCGACATCCACAAAGAAGCTTATGTGCGTGAACAAGTGAATGTCCGCAAAGAAGTTGACCGCGATACTGTGGATGCCCAAGAAGAACTCCGCCGCGAAGAATTAGACATTAAAACTCAAGGTACTCCAATTGTAGAGGGGCCTCGCTAACTTTTTCGAGGTAAGCCTGAGATAAAAACTTGCGCCAGGCGGAGATGTTGTTGCTCTGCCTGTGCTTTTCATTAACCGTGCTAACTTGGTGATAAAAATGATTGATAATTCCTCTGCTAAAACTTTTACCTCGGTTAATAGTGATTCGGGCTTTGATAGCCGTATTGACCAATTTAGAAATCGGCTTAATAATTTATTGGTAAAAGACCCCAACGGCCTAATTTTAGGAACGGTTAAGGATGTTTTTCTCGCCCCCAATGGCCAGATTAATTTAGTTGTCTCTCAAACAACCTCTGGCCAAAATTCCCGACAATTTTTATTAAGTAGCAATTTAATTCAAAAAATTGACTACGCAACTAAATCTTTATTAATCAATGTGACGGCAGACCGGCTCGAACAATTACGCGAAACTTCACCAGTCCCCCTCACAGAAAATTCAGACTTGTCAGAAAACAAACCCGAACACGACGAAATTGAGGCTCACGAGTCGATTCGTTTATTAGAAGAACGGCTGGTTATTAACCGCAAAAAGCAAAAAGTTGGGGATGTAATTGTTCGCAAAGAAATTGAAACGCGGATGGTGCAAGTGCCGGTGCGTCGGGAAAAATTGATTGTCGAACAAATTAGCCCAGAACGCAAACAACTAGCAGAAATTGATCTCGGTGAAGGCGAAATCACCGGCCTTGAGTTTAGCGATATTACCCGCCTCGAAAGTGGGCCGGTGGTACGGGGAGAATTTGTTTCGCCGCAAGTTGCAGCCCGCATTTTAAAAGCTATTTCTGCTCAACCGCGTCACGGATGTGCAAAGGTGCGTATTGAACTTGTTTTGCATGACTCGGAAGTGCGGGAAACTTATCAAGAATGGTTTGATCGCTATTCGGAGACTCGTTAAATTTCTCGACACTTTACCCGGTTGCTGGAAAAATCACAATTTTGATATTTCTTGTGGCTTTGGCGGGAGTTTTTCGCTTCCCGCCGGCTCTTAATTATAAAAAAACGCCCAACGGCTGGGCGTCTCCATCAGGGTGCATCTATATATTTCTACTTTAGTCCGCTTGGGGGTTTAACCCTTCATTCTTTGTCAAAAATTTATCTAGCCGTAAATTATTTGTAAATTTAATTCGCTTATAAGGCTCTTTTCGCAATACTGTGCTGCACCGGCATCTCCCCGAAAAACAAAAAACGCCCAAAAACTGGGCGCGTCCATCAGGGTGCATCTACATGATATTAATCTAGCACACTGAGGGGTCTCACCCCCTACTTCACTTAACAAAAAGTTACATTTATTTGATGGCTGCCAGCAAGAGATTTTAAATACTATATCTATAACCTTTTGTCAAGAGCTTGAAAAAAAACCGGTTTTTAGACCCTTGTGCTGCCGTCGTGCAACTAATAAGGGATATTCATGGTAAAAATAATCATCACCAACGACTATTTTTTCAATGAAGAAAAATCAGCTAAAAACAATTGTGCTGGGTGCAGCCGTTTTAGGAATGGTTATAAGCGAACCGGCCTTAAGTCGAGAATCGCAAAAAACCTATTCTATTAATTCTCAATACGACGGTGCGGTGTGTGTTTATTTAGCTCCCTGGCAAGGCAATTTAAATATTGAAATGCAATGGGCAAACTTCCACGCTCGACAGAAATTGAATAACGCCCCCGGTGTTCTTTACGCCTTATCTGCACAAGTAAAAGGCAGTTTAGACCGCACGTTAATTGTGAAAACAAATCAATCTTTAACTCTGCGTTTTGAGCAGCAGCAATGTGAGCATTTGCCCAATGTTTCCACAAAAATCATTTATTTAAATTGGCAAAATAAACCTGAAAAAAACTAACTGCTTTCTCTGGTTTATCCCCCCCTTTTTAAGGGGGGTTGGGGGGTGAAGTTAACTCTTGCTGCGGACGCGATGACCAATATCGCGGCGGAAATACCGGCCTTCAAACTCAATGCTGTCAACAGCAGTATAGGCGCGAGCAAAGGCATCATCAAAGTCATGGCCGGTGGCTGTTACACCTAAAACGCGACCGCCATCTGTTACCACTTGACCATCTTTGAGACGAGTCCCAGCGTGGAAAACCACCGCTCCAGCAGCCTCCGCTTTATCCAGGCCGGTGATGGTATCGCCTTTTTTGTAGTCCCCTGGATACCCACCGGCAGCCATCACCACACAAGCAGACGCGCCCGACTTCCAGCGCACCTCAACATCAGCCAGCCGGCCTTCAGCACAAGCCAGCAGTAAATCTTCCAAAGGCGTATCCAGCAAAGGCAAAATTGCCTGAGTTTCAGGATCGCCAAACCGGCAGTTAAACTCCAAAACCTTTATTTCACCATTAGGCGAAATCATCAAACCGGCATAAAGCACACCCCGATAGTCGATACCGCGTTCTTGCAAAGCGCTGAGGGTGGGTTGCAAAACTTGTTCTTGCACTTGCGTCAGCATTTCGGGCGTGACAACCGGCGCCGGTGCATAAACTCCCATCCCGCCGGTATTCGGGCCGGTGTCTCCCTCTCCTACCGCTTTGTGATCTTGGGCCGGCAACAGGGGGACAATGGTTTTACCATCGGTGAGGGCCAGCACAGAAGCTTCCTGGCCGGTTAAAAACTCTTCCACCACCACACACTCACCGGCCAGTCCAAACTGTCCATTAAACGAAGCTTGGATAGCCGAAACAGCTTCCTCGATAGTTGTTGCCACCGTTACCCCCTTGCCGGCGGCAAGTCCATCAGCTTTAATTACAATCGGTGCACCTTGTTGGGCCACATAGCTGAGCGCTGCATCCACCTCATTATCAGTGAAGGTGGCCGACTTTGCCGTAGGAACACTGGCATCCTGCATTAATTTTTTTGCCCAAGACTTACTCGCTTCAATTTGCGCCCCCGTTTGCGTGGGGCCAAACACCGTAATATCATGCTGTTGCAAGTAGTCCGTCATTCCCATCGCCAGGGGCAATTCTGGGCCAATGGCCACCAAATCGATTTGATGTTTTTGAATTGCTTTTCGGATGCCTTCAAAATCATCTATCGTCAAAGGCAGGTTTATACAGCGTTCGAGGGTTGCAGTTCCGCCATTGCCAGGAACGCATAGCACTTGCTCAACTTTGCTTGATTGCAATAATTTCCAAGCGAGGGCGTGTTCTCGCCCGCCATTACCAACAACTAAAACCTTCACAATCGTAGTTTCCCAACCTTAATTTTACCGGCCCTGCTTGCTAGGGCGGGCGATTACATCTTATTATCCTAAGCTATTACGGATTCTCGCTTTGAGTTTTTGTAACCGTTCTACAAGTTTATGAGTTGTGGGGAATATGCCGACATCTATTGTCACCGGCGCGGCTGGTTTTATTGGTTCTCATTTAGCGGAAACGTTGCTGCTTCGGGGTGAGCGCGTGATTGGTGTCGATCATTTTAATGATTATTATAATCCCGAATTGAAGCGAAAAAATATATCTTTTTTGGAATGTCACCCTAATTTTGAGTTAATTGAAGGGGATATTTTATCGTTACCTTGGGCGGCTTTGTTGGAAGATGCGGAAGTAATTTATCACCAAGCAGCACAGGCAGGAGTGCGGGCAAGTTGGGGGCAGACTTTTGGGCTTTATACTGAGCGCAATGTTAATGCTACACAGGTGTTATTGGAAGCGGCAAAAAATGCGCCTAATTTAAAAAAATTTGTCTTTGCTTCGAGTTCTTCGGTGTATGGAAATGCGGAAATGTTGCCGACTTCTGAGGAGGTTTGTCCGATGCCGGTTTCACCGTATGGGATGACAAAATTGGCCGGTGAGCATTTGTGTAAAATTTATCATCGCAGTTTTGGTGTGCCGGTGGTGATGTTGCGTTATTTTACTGTTTATGGGCCCCGTCAACGTCCAGATATGGCCTTTCACAAGTTTTTTAAAGCGGTGCTTGAAAATCAGCCAATTTCGATTTATGGCGATGGTGGGCAAACGCGAGATTTTACGTTTGTTGGTGATATTGTGGCGGCAAATTTAGCGGCTGCAAGAGTTGAGAAGGCGGTGGGAAAAGTGTTTAATATTGGCGGGGGAAGTCGGGTTTCTTTGGCAAAAGTGATTGATACAATTGAGGAAATTTCCGGGGAAAAAATTAAACGTAATTATTTAGAGGCTGCGTTGGGAGATGCTCGCCATACGGGGGCTGATGTGAGTCGGGCGAGGGATATTTTGGGGTATAAACCGCAGGTTTCTTTGGCGGAGGGTTTAAGGCAGGAATGGGACTGGATTTTATCTTTGTAGGGTTAAATATTAAATGTCGGCTTTTTGTTGTTGATAGAGTTGTTTAAACCGGCGTTGTTGTCTATTATGGTCAACAATGGGGGCTGGATATCCGCAGGCTTTTCTTTCTAGGGGGGTGATGTTGCCGGTTAAGATATCCTTAGTATTGATGCCGGCTAATTCGGGTACCCATTGGCGGATATATTCGGCTTTGGGGTCAAATTTTTGGGCTTGGGTTGCTGGGTTAAAAATGCGTAGGGGTTTGGGGTCCATGCCACTTGATGCACTCCATTGCCAGCCGCCATTGTTGGCTGAAAGATCGCCGTCATAAAGTTTTTGCATAAAGTATTTTTCGCCTAGTTGCCAGTTAAGAATTAGGTCTTTTGTGAGGAAGCTGGCTACTATCATTCGGCAGCGGTTGTGCATCCAGGCGGTTTGGTTCATTTGTCGTATGGCTGCATCAATTATGGGGTAGCCGGTTTTGCCTTCACACCAGGCTTGAAAGTGGGTTTCGTTGCCTTCCCAGGGGAAGTTTTTAAAGGGGTTTCTATAGGGCCCTTCGGCTAATTCTGGGAAGTTATAAAGGGCGTGTTGATAAAATTCTCTCCAGGCGATTTCTTGTTGCCAAGTTTGAATACCGGCCTGCTGTTCTTCTGTTTGACATTTTGGTTTTAGGGTTTCGGTTGCTTGCCAAACTGTGCGGATGCCAATTGCGCCAAATTTGAGGGCTGCACTCAGGGTTGATGTGCCTTCTATGGCGGGGTAATTTCGGTTTGTATCGTAGTCAAAGATGGCTTGAGAGCAAAATTCATCTAATTTTTGTTTTGCGGCAATTTCTCCGGGTTGAAGGATGAGGGGGTTATCCCAAACAAAGCCTAATTCTTTGAGGGTGGGGAGGGTGGTTGCACCGGCATTTTTTGCTGTTTCTTGTTCGGTTTCAGTGAGGTTTTCTGTGTTTTCTAAGGTGGGTGTGGGGTGAGATTTTGGTTTGCTATTCCAGTTTCTCCAAAAGGGGGTATAGACGGTGTATTTTTGGCCGGTGCCGGTGCGTATTTCGTCGGGAAAGTGTAAGAGTTGATCCCAAAAGTTTTGAACTTCGATGCCGGTTTGTTGGAGTATTTGTTTGATGGTTTGGTCGCGTTGTTGGGCGTAGGGTTCGATGTCCCAATTCCAGAATACGGCTTTGGCTTTGAGGGCTTTGGCTAGGTTGGGGATGGCTTGTTTGGGGTCGTTTTTTAAAATCAGGAGTTGGCTGCCGGTTTTTTGATAGTTTTGTTGGAGGTTTTCTAGGCAGCCGAGCATATATTTTACGCGGGCTGGGGCTATGTCATCTCGTTGTAAGATGTTGGGGTCTAGGCAAAATATTCCGATGACTTTGGGGGTGCGTTTTCTGGCTTCTGATAGGCCGATGTTGTCGGTTATTCGGAGGTCGCGCCGGTGCCAAAATAAAATTAAATTAGACATGGTTTTTGCAAAAGATTATCGGTATAAAAAGAAGGTTTTTAGAGGAGGTTTAGGAGTTGTTGGTTGAGGTTTATTAGGTAGTCTTTGCCATAGGTTTTGTTTTCTAGGTTGGTGATGAGGTGTTGGGGGAGGTTTTGTTCTATTTCTTGACTACACGCACCGGCTGCTAGGGCTATGGCTGCTACTGTATCGACGTCGCCGGTGAAGTTTATACAGTCTTTTAAAAGTTCGCTCATGTTGTTATTTCTCATTACGGCTGTGATGGCTGCTTTTACACAGCTTATTCCTTTTGTGTCTACTTCTCCTTGCCAAGTTTCTGTCCAGTTACCGGCAATGTGAGTTTCTAAAAATTTGCCTAAATCTTTTTTTTCTCCGAGGTTATAAAGGAAGTAATGAGACATTAAGGCGGCGGCGCAGGCTGCGTTTATTCCGTCGGGGGTGTTGTGGGTTATTGCGGCTTGTATTTTGCAGTTTTGGATGACTTTTTGAGGGGTGGAAAATATGCCTATGGGGGCTGCTCTCATGGCGGCTCCACTTTTGTCGCTTGTCCCGATTATTTGTTCTAAAAATTGTTGGCCGGTTTCGATTTTTTGCAAGAATTGATAAAATCTTCCTGCGTATCCTTCTCTGGGATCTCTTTTAAAAACTTCGACAAATTTATTTGCTAAGTTTTCGGCTGTCCAAGGTTGTTGAAAGACGATTGTTTCTGCTATGGCGAGGCTCATTTGGGTGTCGTCTGTATAACATCCTGGTTGGATTTTGTGGCGGGGGTGTTGAATATATTTGCTTAGGTTGTTATGTTCTTTGATAATCTGAGGATCGGCAAATTCAAAACCGGCTCCATAAGCGTCGCCTATTGCTAATTCTAAGAGCATTTTTACCTCGGTTTTATTTGTTTGTAGGCTTTTTTAGTAGGTTGGGTTGAGAAACGAAACCCAACCGACAAATTAAACTATTTTAGCTTAAAAATGGACGAGCAAGGAAAAAGCTTGAAATTGATTTTGCATCGATGGGTTCTCCTGAGAGTATGGCTTTTTCTAGTTCTTCGGGGGTGAATAACACGGTTTCGATGTCTTCGTCTTCGTCTTGTTGGGGTGGTTTTTCAAGTTTTTCTAAGTCTTGGGCTAAAAATGCGTAAATAATTTCATCGGAGTAGCCGGGGGCTAATAGAAATTCGCCTAATTTTTGCCATTTGCCGGCTCGATATCCTGTCTCTTCTTCAATTTCTCTTTTGATGGTTTCGGCGGGGTTTTCGTTGACTTCAACTGTGCCGGCGGGGAATTCTAAAATGCGTCCTTTGGCGGCAAAACGGTATTGTTTTACTAATACCAGTTTGCCTTCGGGGGTGACGGGTACTGCGAGGGCTCCGCCGGGGTGATGTATGCACTCCCAGTCTCCTTCTGCGCCGTTGGGAAGTCTGAGCCGGTTAACATCAAAATTAAATTTTCTGCCTTGATAGAATAGGCGCTGTTTTAAGATTTCTGCGGGTTCATTTCCGAGGGGCATGGGATTTTTGGGATAGATTACTTTTAATAGTTTCTCATCTTTCTGGATTTAATTCAATCTTTTTGATAATTCCTGATGTATCTATTTTTTGTAGCAGTTCTGCGATGGTTTTGCCTGTCACCGGCTCGATCCAATTTGGGGCAATTTCTGCAAGGGGAACTAGGACAAAGGCTCGCTCGCTCATGCGCGGGTGAGGAATTTGCAATTGGGGTGTGTTTAGGATTAAATTCTCGTACAAAATTAAGTCTAAGTCAAGAATTCTTGCCCCCCAACGTTCGGCGCGAACTCTGCCAAATTTTGTTTCTATTTCCAGCAGGGTTTTTAATAGATTTTGCGGTGATAATTCTGTTTGGATAATTGCACAACCATTGATATAATTGGGTTGGGCCGGCCCCACCGGCACGGTTTCATACCAGTTAGATATGTTTTCTATAATTATGTCGCTAGTTTGTTCTAGGGTTTCTAAGGCTTTTTCTAAAATTATGGGGGATTCTCCTAAGTTACTGCCAAGGGAAATAGCGGCTTTTGCTGTTAGGGGTTTGTGTTCTTCTTTGATGTTGGTTTGCATGGGGGATTTTTTTGAAATAAATCGATTTTTTTGTTAACCCAAAAATATGTAACAATATATTCTTAGCTTTGACAAGTGATAACCTAATCAAAAATCTAAAAATGCAGCGTCCTATTTATCTTGACAATCACGCCACCACTGCGGTAGACGAACGGGTTTTAGAGGCAATGTTGCCTTATTTTACGCAACATTTCGGCAACCCAGCCAGTATTAATCATCAATATGGTTGGGAGGCGGAAGCTGCGGTAAAAGTAGCACGGCAAATTATCGCGGATGCGATTAATTGTACAGCAGAAGAAATTGTTTTTACCAGTAGTGCAACGGAGGCGAATAATTTAGCGATAAAAGGTGTGGCTGAGGCATATTTTAGCAAGGGCCGGCACATTATTACTCTGCAAACAGAACATAATGCTGTTCTCGATCCTTGTGAGTATTTAGAAAAGTTGGGATTTGAAGTTACTTATTTGCCGGTGCAACAAGATGGTTTAGTGGATTTAGATGCTTTTGAAAAAGCCTTGCGTCCTGATACTATTTTAGTGTCTATGATGGCTGCTAATAATGAGATAGGGGTGATTCAACCTTTAGCAGAAATTGGGGAAATTTGCCGAGAAAGAGGGGCTTTTTTCCATACGGATGCGGCGCAAGCTATAGGTAAAATTCCGTTGGATGTGCAAGCGATGAAAATTGATTTAATGTCTATCACCGGCCATAAAATTTACGCACCTAAAGGTATTGGTGTTTTGTATGTCCGCCGGCGAAATCCCAGAGTACAAATTGCAGCGCAAATGCACGGGGGAGGACATGAAAGAGGGATGCGTTCTGGTACTCTTTATACACCGCAAATTGTGGGACTGGGTAAAGCGGTAGAGTTGGCAATTTTGGAGATGGAAAGTGAGGGAAGCCGGCTTAAAAGTTTGCGGGATTTATTATGGGAAAAAATGGCGATTATTGGAGACATTTTTCTCAACGGACACCCGGAAAAACGCTTACCCGGAAATTTGAATATTAGCGTTGCGGGGGTGGATGGACAGGCTTTATTATTGGGGTTGCAGCCGGTTATGGCGGTGTCGTCTGGTTCTGCTTGTACTTCGGCAAAAATTGCGCCTTCTCATGTGTTGAAAGCGTTAGGAATTCCTGATGAGTTGGCGTTTGCTTCTTTGCGGTTTGGAATTGGCCGGTTTAATACAAAAGAAGAGATAGAAATTGTGTCAAAACACGCCATCACCACGATTCAATCTTTACGGAAAGTTGGGAAGTGGTAATGGGGGGCTGGGCGCCAGCAATCGCAGGCGGGACGCCTGCGCCACTGGTGTTTTAAGCTTCCACCGGCTCAATATATTGGCTATCAATTAAAAAGGCGCCTTTTTGAAATCGCACTCCCCAATATCCGCCTGGGCGCCGGTCTAAAACTATCCCTTCTTCTCCGAGTTGAACAACATTCGGCGGACGCAACATTGGCATCGGTTCGGCAGTTTTAAAATAGGCCGGTTGCATTACCAATTTTACTTTTTGACCTACGCTAAATTCTTTCGTCATCACTTGCTAATCCTTGGGAGTTTTTGTTAGTTTAACTTGGATTTTGCCCCAACTTTGGGGATTTAATACAATGCCATCATTAATTTTTTGCGGTATTCTTTTGTCAGCGGGTTCTCTTCTCCCAGCAATTCAAATAACGCCAAAATTGCTTTTCTTGCCCCATCATTTTTATAACTTCTATCTTCCCTGACAATTTCTAAAAATCCCTCCAAAGCTTCTTGATAATGACCTTCTACTACCAAACAAGCCGCCTGCGAAAACATTTTATCCAGTTCGCTATCTCCTTGGGGAATTTTGCAAGCGCGTTCGAGAACAATAAACTGTTTCAAGGCTTGCGCTTGGCTGTAAAGTTGCTTTTCTGATTCGGGAATTGAAGATAATAAAGTTTCGGCTTTTTCCAATTGTTCGCAATCAATGTACAACTTAGCCGCTTCTAACATTAAGCCTTTATTTTGTGGATACTCGCCAAGCAAGGTTTCCATAATTCTGCCTGCTGCTTCAAAATTCCCCGCCTGAATTTCGGTTTCAATGGCATAAAGTCCTTTTTCTAAACCGGATTTAATATTATGTTTACCTAAAAATTCTCGCATTTTCGGTTCTGGCAAAACTCCCACAAATTTATCTACCATTTCCCCTTGATTCATTAACCGTACATCCGGAATTCCCTCTACTCCATAATCATGCGCTAATCGCTGATTTTCATCAATATTAACCTTTGCCACCACCAGATCATATTCTTGGGCGATATTTTCTAAAATTGGCTTTAACATTTGGCATGGGCCGCACCAGGTCGCATAAAAATCAATTAACACCGGCTTCTCAAATGATTTTTGAAAAACTTCTGCTTCAAATGTATCGTTATTAACACTAATTGTGGAACCCATATTTTTCTCCTTTTGTAGTTAACTTAATCATAGCATTTTATTGGCATCATCGAATAAGCCTCTAAAGAAACCGTTGGCCAAGCCAGAATCACCTCGTCTTTATTTCCTAGCGTTTTTCTAGGGAGTGGGGACAGAAAAAGCGGCTTTCTTTAAGAAAAGCGGTTTTTATCTTGGTACCAACTAAAAACTGCTAGATATCATTTCCCTAACAATATAAATTCACAACATAAAAATTTTTAAGGTTTAGGGGACTTTTCTGTGGGTCAGCAAAGTGTTACTATTTAGAAAGCGTCAAAAAATTAAAGAGGATTTTGCATCTATGACTTTAGCTGTCGGCACTGTTGCCCCAGATTTCAGCGTCAAAGACACCAGCGGAAACACCGTTACATTGTCTGAATTTAAAGGCAAAACGGTTGTATTGTATTTCTATCCCAAAGACGACACCCCAGGCTGCACCAAACAAGCACAAAGTTTCCGCGATTCTTATCCAGAATACCAAGGAAAAGAAATGGTTGTTTTGGGTGTTAGCCGCGATGATGAAGCTTCGCACAAAGCCTTCACAGAAAAGTATGGTTTACCTTTTCAATTGTTAGCAGATACCGATGGTGCTATTACCAAAGCTTACGATGTTGAGAACGGTGACTATGCGAAGCGTGTCACCTATATTATTGACAGCGAAGGCAAAATTTCCCAAGTTTTGGATAAAATCAACACCGAATCCCACGCTAAAGATATTTTAGCAGCCATCGCTTAGTTTTTTCCTTTTTTAAGCAAAACCGGCATCACCAAGGCCGGTTTTATTATTTGGAAATTGGAATTTCATAAATACGTTAATACCAAATAATGACTCGATTTATTCACGACCAATTTGCTAAAGATTATTTAGAGGAATTATTAAGTCCTTTCGGAACAGTTCAAGCTCCCCGGCGTGTTGCTGCTGAAGTCCGAGAAATAGATGTTTGGTTTTCACCGGCATCAGAAAATCAAGCAAGTACGGAAACTTTAGGATTATTAGGAAGATTGGCAACAACACCCTGTATTTTTGAACCTTTTCGCAATCCTGCCACGCCGCAAGAAATAGGAGATTGTCTTGTAAAAATATTAGAAATTCGCCGGCATTTGTGGCGTGAAGCCAATCGCAACAATACCGATATTGAGGATTCAAACTTAGCGAAATTGTGGATTTTTAGCCCTACCGCATCCGAATCAGTGCTGTCTGGATTTGGTGCTATAATAGATGACAACGGGTTGCCCGGAGTGTATTTTATGCCATCCTATTTTAGGACAGCAATAGTAGTCATTCACCAGTTACCCCGCACCACAGAAACATTGTGGTTAAGAATTCTTGGAAAGGGTACAGTGCAGAAAAAAGCGATTGACGAATTAGAGAGACTGCCGGCAAATAATCCATTCCGAAAAAATGCTTTAACGCTACTCAATCGGTTAAAAGCTGACCTACAAATTACACCAAATAAAGATTCAGAAGATCAGGAGTTAGTTATGCGATTATCACCTCTTTTTGATCAACAACTTGAACAGGCACAGCAGCAAGGACTCCAACAGGGACTCCAACAGGGACAGCGCCGCGTTATTGAAAGTTTACTGCGCTCACGTTTTGGAGAATTAGACTCGCAACTGGCAGGAATTATTGACGCAATTTTAGCGCTTCCACCAGAAGAATCTACCCCTTTGCTTTTGCAATTATCCCGTGAGGAATTATTAGCGAGATTTACACCGTAAACTTGTGTGGAATAACGCTAATTTTTTGGATACCGCTGACGCTTAACCCAACCTACCAACTCTCAATTCCTAATTCATAAATATGACACTACCCACCGGCACCGCAGCCCCAGCATTCACCGGCAAAGACACAAATGGTAACACCATCAAATTATCAGATTTTGCCGGCCAAATTCTCGTTATTTACTTTTATCCCAAAGACGACACCCCCGGATGTACAAAAGAAGCTTGTAGTTTTCGAGATAACTACAGCGCCTATTTAAGACATAAAATCGCCGTTTTGGGAGTCAGCCGTGATGATGAAATTTCCCATCAACAATTCAGCGAAAAATACAGTTTACCCTTCCCTCTTATCGCCGATACCGATGGCACTATCACCAAGGCTTATGATGCCCAAAAATCTGACGAAAAAGCCAAAAGAGTCACCTATGTAATTGATCAAATTGGCAGAATTGCTCAAGTTTATGAAGGCGACAGCCTCATTCCCGAAACCCACGCCCAGGACATTTTAAAAACCTTAGTTTAATTTTATTCAAAAAGCCGGTTTCGCCAAAAAGCCGGCTTTTTAAATTCTAAAAAAAACTTAACGGAACAAACAACCCACCCCCCGTAAAATGTAGCTATCAGATTTGGCAAAGAATAACAATGAGCGACTCATCCAGCATTAAAATTATCCAAGATACCTTTTTTAAAGCCGCACCGGCAGATTCAAGCAGCCTCCGCGACAATCAAAAAGTTAGACTAACAGCCGGACAAACCTTTAAAATTAACACTTCCGAACCCACAAACGGACATTTCAAAGTTGAATTAACCTCCCCCTTAGTGCCGGTGGGAAGTGTTGGCTATCTTTATGATCGGCACGTTCAAATCACTCAAAACCTGCCCTCTATTCCTACAGTTGATACTGCCAATATTCCCCCTGGTTGCTGCCTTTTAACCATCACCCAAGCCACCAAATTAAAAACTAAACCTGAAGACTCAGCAGAACTATCTTTGCGACAAAAACTAGACATTCCCCAAGGACAAAACTTTTACATCACCGGCTACACTTGTATAGAAGGACATTTCAGAGTCAGCTTCTTACAAGAAATCCCCAACTTTGGCAGAACCGGCTATCTTTACGCCCCCCACGTTCAAATCAGAAAAGACGGTAAAATAGTACAATTTGACACCAACCAAGTTATTTTAACCGTCCTCAAAACCACCCTTTTTAAAAAGCGTCCTGTAGACGGCAGTACCCTAAAAATTGAAGAACAAATAACCCTACCTGCTGGCTGGATTTATGGCGTAACCGGCTACCTTTTAGAAGGCGGACACTTAAAAGTTAGCATAACAGAAAATATCCCCGGATTTGGCAACACAGGCTATTTTTTCCCCGACTTTGTACAACTCAGCCAAGGCGGAAAAAATCTCAACTCTTCCCCCGCCTTAACCTACCAAAGCCCCACCGAATTTTTAGCCAAACAACCCGCAACCCTCAGCGGCAGTTTTGATCCCAAACAAGTCGCAAATATCCGGCTTTTAGCAGAAGATAAATTTGCCTTGCAAGTCAGCGTAAACCGCAGCGCCGGCACATGGCAAGTGCGCTTAAATCAAGGCTTCCAAGAAGCCGGTGCCCGTTGGTTACGCCTGAGAGGAACCGACAGCAGCGGCAAAATTGTCGCCAGTCAAATTATCTATATTACTGTCAGCGATGATGCCATGACAGTCGGACAAGGATTAACCTTAAAAGTCCTAACAGACACCTTTTTTAAAATCGCGCCGGTTGATTCAGCAAGCTTAAATAACCAACAAAAAACCTTGATAAAAGCCGGCCAAAACTTCACAGTCAGTAAATACGGATTTATCGACGGACATTTAAAAGTCACCCTCAATTCTGCCTTACAGCCGGTGGGAACCTTTGGCTATTTTTATGAAGAACATATCCAACTAAGCAAAGGCAATCAAATCTTAAAATTTGAGATTGAAGACGTACCAGACACCGAACTTGCTGCCGAAATGTTAGTAACAGAAACCACCTTCATAAAAAGCAAGCCGGTGGATGCAGGAACCCTACCAGCCAATCAAAAATCAGCCTTACTTTTAGGGCAAAACTTTGCCATCACCGGCTATGCTTGCATGAAAGGACATTATCGCATCACCCTTGCCCAAAATATCCCCAATTTTGGCAAAGTTGGTTATATCTATTGGCGACATATTCAACTAAAAAAAGACAACAAAATCATCCCCTACGATCCCCAAGCTTTAAGCGCAACAGTTGTCGAAAGTACCGCCTTGAAAAAGAAACCAATCGATACAGCAAAATTAGGCAACGCCGAAAAAACAGCCTTGCCAAAAGGACGCATTTATGGCGTAGGCAGTTATGGTTTAGAAGACGGACATATCAAAGTAGCATTTACCGAAGAATTTACCAACTTTGGAAACACCGGCTTTCTTTATCCTCCCCACATCAAAATGCGACGAGGCGGGCGAATTTTCAACCCCTTTCCCAATCAAGTTGAACTCAACGTTCCCCACTTTTCGCAACGAGATAACCCCCGTTTTTATTGGTCAACTTGTAACGTCACATCAATCGCAATGGCATTATATTACTATGGAATGCGGACAAGTTGGGGCGGACAACTAGAAGACGAATTATTGCAATGGTGCTTCAACAAATATGGCGAAGGTTCGCAAACAGATCACAGCGTTTTATCGCAATTAATACGCGCCTACGGATACAAAAGCACCTTTAACACGAACCGCACATGGTCAGAAATTCAAACAGAAATAATTAACCGGCGTCCTTGCATTTTAGCCGGTGATTTTACCGCCACCGGCCATATCGTTTGCGTCGTCGGATACACCTCACAAGGCTTAATTGTTAACGATCCTTGGGGAGACGCCCTCACCGGATATTCCGACACAGAAGGCGCAAAATTACTTTATCCCTACAGCTATTTAAACCGAGTTGCCGGCCCGGATGGCAATATTTGGGCCCATTTCATTAGCCGGTGATTTATAAATTTAACCGCAGATAGACGCAGATAAGTTAATAGTTTTAGCATAGATAAAAGCCTGGTTGATAAAGCAATTAACCTATCCTATTCATCTGCGTAGCGCTATCGCGCCGCTCCGCGTACATCTGCGTTCATCTGCGGTTAATATCACTTATTACCCGTTTCCTGCTGCTGACTTTGTTCTAAACGCTGCATTTGTTGAGTGCGGAAAGCATCAGCAGCACTATTAATATTTTGCTTTTGTTCCTCCGTAAAATTTTGCATATCTATCGGTGCTCCCATTTGCGCCCGGTGAATTAATTCCATCATATTTAATTGCCCATTACCCGCACCGCTGACAGTATCAATTTCATTGCTATTTTGCTGACAATTTGTTTGCAAAGCCGCAGCGCCGGTGCAACTTTGAGCAAAACTCGGCATCCCAAAACCCAAAACCATCACTCCACCTAAAAACAAACACTTCAAATTCATAAAATCTCCTCAAAACACTTCTTATCCCAATATTCTAACTCCAAACCACCCTGTGGGTTAAAGAAACTGGGTTTCTTAAAGAAACCCGGTTTATCCTCACTAAGCGAAACTGCGGCGTAACAAAGGTTGAATTGCGACTAAAGCCACCACATCAAACACCAACAAAACCAACAAAGCACCGCCAAAAGTCACATCCCCAAACGGTGCAGACATCACCACATTATTTAACGCCCAATCGCCATGTAAATACAAATAGCGAATCGGTTCAATTGCATAACTAAGAGGATTCAAACTTGCCACCCATTGCAACCAATTCGGCATAAAAGAAAGCGGCGCAAGAGCAGTGCTGGCAAACAAAAGCGGCAAATTGGTAACAAAAATTACCGCGATTAATTCAATGTGCCCCGGAAGTGCAAAAGCCAAACCCAAACTTAAACCAGTCACTCCCAAAATCAACAAGAAAATAATCAGCGCAATTGCCAACAAACCGGCAATATTTGGCAAACCGGCACCCAAAAAAGCCCCCGCCGCCACAATCACCGCCGTTTGAATAAAACCCAGCGCCAAAATAAAAATCGCCGAGGCTACAACTATCGAAAAACGCGAAGCCAAAGGCGCAACAAGCAGCCGGTTTAAAAACCCAAATTCCCGGTCAAACATCACCGGCAACCCCGCATTAAGCGCCCCAGCAAACGCCGTAAAAACAATCACCCCAGCGCCCAAAAACTGCCCATAATTTACACCATCACCAAACAAACCTTTAGGCGCATTTTGAAACAAAGCCCCAAACAAAATCAACCACATCAAAGGCTGAATAACCCCAGCAATCAAAGTCGAAGGCCGGCGTTTCAACTGAATAAACAACCGCTTCGTCAAAGCCAAAGTTTCCTGCAAAAAATCACCGACAGCATTGCCGCCATCAACTTTCCCTTGCAACTCATTATCCCGCTCATATCTTGAAATAGTCGTACTCATGTTTTCTCCTTATTCTCTCAAAAACTATCTGCGTTTATCTGCGTTTATCTGCGGTTTTATCTCATATTTTCCTTCTTCGCCGCCTTCGGATCACGACTCGCCGCCGCCGCCAACTCCGCATCCAGCAACGTTTTACCCGTCGCCTCCAAATAAACATCATCCAAACTTGGACGCGATTGGGCAATACCAAAAATCGGCAAATTTGCCTCCCGCAAAGCTTGCTGAACCGTCAACAAAGCATCACTTTGAGAAGCCACAACCAAATTCAGCGAATTACCCTGAGCATTATTAATAATCACCTCCTTAACAAACGGCAGCGATTGCAACATTTCACTCGCCTTTTTAGCTTCTTCAAGAGGTGAAAATTCGCGGATGCGTAAAGTAATTCTCTCCCCTCCCACTTTATCTTTTAAATGTGAAGGCGTACCAGAAGCAATCACCACACCTTTATCAATAATTGCCACCCGATCCGACAACGCATCAACTTCTTCTAAATAATGGCTTGTTAACAAAATGGTCGTGCCATTATCGCGCAAATTCCGCAAAAAAGACCACACCGCCATCCGGCTTTCAATATCTAAGCCAACCGTCGGTTCATCTAATACTAAAACTTGCGGTTGATGCAGCAAACCGGCAGCCAAATCAAGACGCCGGCGCAAACCTCCAGAATATTTGCCGGTCAATTTATCTGCCCATTCTTCCAAATCCAACAAAGCAATGGCATTATTGATGCGTTCTTTGGCAATTTTACCCGGAATGTGATATAATGCCGCCTGCAATTCCAGCAATTCTCTGCCGGTCAGCACCTTATCCAGCGCCACCTCTTGCGCCACATAGCCCAGAAGCCGGCGGGCTGCCTTGGGATTTTCCACCACATTCACGCCCGCAACCTCAAGGCGTCCCGCATCCGGGTTAGCAAGCGTACACAGACAGCGGATCGTCGTCGTTTTACCGGCACCATTTGGGCCCAGCAAACCGAAGATTTCCCCTGGTTGAATTTCAAATGATACATCCTTGACGGCCTCAACCGAGCCGTAGCGCTTTTGCAGCTTTTCAATTAAAACGGCGGCAGTCATAATGTTGTTTGGGAGTCTGCTATTTTTACAAAACTATACATTTCTCTGTCTCTATTTTAATCTACTCTCCCCACTTCTAGCGCTGAGTGAGGCTCAATTTAATATTTTCACTGGTAAAATTAAACTCTAAAATCAGCTAAGGAAGTTGAGCATTAATCGTGCCGGTGTCTTCATAAACCCGCATAAAACTGTTAGAAAAAAGCTACTCAGGAAAAAGGCCGGCTGCTTAAAAAAGCTCCAAAAGTTTTATCATAAAATAAATCCCTCACCTGCCAAACTATGCTTTACTGTTCTAATCTTCACTGCCCCAACCCTTTTAACCCAGACGGAAATAAATTTTGTATTAGTTGCGGTTCCCCAAATTTATCAACTTTATTTAGAAACCGTTATCGCGTTATTAAAGTTTTAGGCGAAGGGGGATTTAGCAGAACTTATTATGCCTTGGATGCCGATAGAATGGACGATCCTTGTGTGATTAAACAATTTGTACCGCAACTTCAAGGCACCGCAGCACTCGAAAAAGCCAGCGAATTATTTAAACAAGAAGCAAAGCGACTTTATGAACTTGGCGAACATTCCCAAATTCCCCGCTTACTCGCTTATTTTGAGCAAGATAACCGCCTTTATTTAGTCCAAGAACTCATCGAAGGGCAGACATTATTAGAAGAATTAGACACCGAAGGAAACTTTAGTGAAGACAAAATTAGGCAGATTTTGGCAGATTTATTGCCGGTGCTTAAAATTGTCCATGAAAGTAATGTAATTCATCGCGATATCAAGCCAGAAAATATCATGCGCCGGCAAAAAGATGGCAAATTAATGTTGATAGATTTTGGCGTTTCCAAACAAGCAACTGCAACGATTTTAGGACAAATGGGAACAACCGTAGGAACCCCCGGATATGTGCCGGTGGAACAAATGCGCGGTCAAGTTTTCCCCGCCAGCGACTTATACAGTTTAGGAGTGACTTGTATTCGCTTATTAACAGGGTTATTACCCGATGAAAATGATAATTTATATGATGGAATTAATGGCCGGTGGCTGTGGCGAGAAAATTTGCCACATGAGACGAATATTAATCAAGAGTTAGGCAAAATTTTAGATAAATTAGTTGAAGATTATGTCAAAGACAGATATCAGTCGGCTGAGGAAGTTTTGCAAGATTTAAACAACCAAATTTTACACACAGAAAACAATTATACCGGAAATGACCTCATTTCAGCAGCGGGTGTAAATTACACAAAACTGCAAGAATTACTAGCAGAGGGTAAATGGCAAGAAGCAGATCAAGAAACAGCCGGTTTAATGTTAAAAATCGCTGATCGAGAACAACAAGGCTGTCTTTACCCAGAAGATATCGAAGAATTTCCCTGTGAAGACTTACAAATTATAGATGAACTTTGGGTTAAATATAGTAATAAACGTTTTGGTTTCAGCGTCCAAAAATTAATTTGGGAAAGACTGGGGGAAGTTCAATCTCCTCTTAATTATGACTTAGATACCTGGTTTACCTTTGCAGAGCGAGTGGGCTGGAGAACAGAAATAACCGATTGGTTTTTGTTTTTTGAAATTGGCAAAACCTCCGAATGGAAAAATTATTATGAGATTATTTTTAGTGAAGATGAAGCCCCAAAAGGGCATCTTCCCTACTTGCGAGAAGCCTCCTTAAGAGCCTTAGAAATAATCTGTATTTTTCTTAAACTAGAAGCCTGTCAAAACAATTAAAATTTTGATGTATAGCATTTTTAAATGAGATGTAAATAATAATGTGGTACAGGCATCTTGCCTGTCACGATCATGCCATCAGCTTTTCACAATTCACTTAAAAACGCTATAGTTGCGCTTTAGCGCTAAAGCGCAACTACATACAATTAGGAACAAACCGGCATCAAACTTAGCATCCACAACATCTTGTCAGAAAAAGCCACACTAAATTGATGAACAACCGGCAAACTATCAACCACCATCCCAGCACACAACAACATCAAATAAAAAATCGAAAACTTAAACACAGACTTCGCCACATCGCGCTGAGAGGGATTTTGTAACAACTGCCAAGCCTTCACCACAAAAACCCCACCCAAAACCACAGCAAAAAGCCCATAAACCAACCCGCAAGCATGAAGCGGGAAAACTAAAAGCAAACTCACCGGCACCAAAATCAGCGTATAAAACCAAATTTGACGAGCCGTAGTTTCATCCCCCTCAATTACCGGCAACATGGGCACACCCACCGCCGCATAATCATCACGAATCATCATAGCCAAAGCCCAAAAATGAGGAGGAGTCCACAGAAAAATAATCCCAAACAAAAGCCAAGCAGCCCAACTCAATTCTCCCGTCACAGCAGCCCAACCAACCAAAGGAGGAATCGCCCCAGCAGCGCCGCCAATCACAATATTTTGGGTGCTATGACGCTTCAACCAATGAGTGTACACCAACACATAAAAAACAATTCCCGACATTGCCAAAAGCGCCGTCAACAAATTATCAACAACCGTCAACAACCCAAAAGAAACAGCCGCCAAAACAATCGCAAAGAACAAAGCATCACGAGGTTTAATCCGCCCCGAAGGAATTGGACGCCAACGAGTCCGCTCCATAATATAATCAATATCGCTGTCGTAAAGACAATTAATTGTATTCGCCGAAGCCGAAGCCAAAGCCCCTCCCACAAGCGTCACAATCAACTTAACAGCATCAACCTCACCGGCAGCCGCAACCCACATCCCCGCAGCCGTCGTAATCAACAAAAGCAAAATAATCCGAGGCTTCGTAAGTTGATAATAACTTTGCAAAACCTGACCAAAATTTTCATGGTGCCTTGTAGCGGAATTTCCCAAAACTTCTTGCATCATCTTATTTCCTTAAAAAAAGACCTGTAAAACAAAAAAACAACAAATCAACTCATCGATGGTTCAAAAAAACCCTCCCTAAACTTCTTCCAACACCGGCACCACAGCCTTAACATCCCGCCAAGCAAACACCGTCAGAGCCACCAAAACCCCTAACAAAGCTGCACCCATCGCCTGATGGGCCACTGTCAAAGGTTCAACCTGCAACCGTAAACGAAATGTAGCGACTCCCAGCAAAACCTGCAACACCAACAAACCCCCAACCCAACCGGCAAGCAGACGTAAACGGGGATGAAGAGCCGGCCGGCGCCAAGCCAAAACCACCACAGCCAAACTAGCCAAAGTAGCCGGTACAACCCCAGCAATGTGACTATTCATCACCACACACAACTCACCAGCCCCAAAGCACTGATGCAGCGCCCAACGAGAGCCCACCAAAGCCCCCAACAAACTTTGTAAATAAATTAACAAAGCCGCCAAAGGAGCCACCCAGCGGAGATTTCCAGCCGTACCAGTCCCCTTAAACGGCATCAGCAAAACGCCAATCGTTAAAAGGGTACAAAAAAACAGCAAAGCCGTCCCCAAGTGAGCCGTCACAATATCAAAGCGTAACAACTCCGTCACCGTCAGCCCGCCCAAAAGGCCTTGAAAGACAATCAAAAACACAGCAAACGTACAGGCAAAAGGAGTCCACACCGGCAACGAACGACGGTACCACCAAGACAAACCCGCCATCCACAACGATCCCAAACCAATTAGCCCTGCATCCAGCCGGTGGAACCACTCTAAAAACACCTGAAAATTCATTTGCGAAGCCGGCACAAACTCGCCATAACACAAAGGCCAATCAGGGCAAGCCAAACCGGCATTCATCACCCGCGTCGCACTTCCCACCGCCATCAACAGCCAAGTTGCAAAAGCCAGCTTCCAAACCAAACGGCGGATGCGGTCACTCTGAGCGACTATATGATCCCCAGCACTAGCTTGCAACACAGAATTTCCTGCATTTGGATTTAGCATTGAGTTCGCCATGCACACCTCACTATTCGTCCTTAAACAAAGTTAATCAAAGTCTGAGCCATCACTCACACTTGCCGATGGCCTTTTCAATCCCGACTTGATCCTAGCAATTACTTTAATATCAACAACTTTGAAGCGGCGACCTCTTTAGTATTTTTTTTAACTTGTTATTATTTCTTTACTATTTGGCAAAATTTGGGCCAAAAACTTCACCAGAAATAAACTCGTTACAATGGCAGATGGTGCTAAGGCACAAAAAAGGCCAACCGGCCCCAGCAAGATTGTTAAATAAATACAAAAGCTGTCTGGCGGTCGAGAAAATACAGGCTGGAGTGCTTTATTTTAAGTAAAGTAAGCCAAACGAAACTCCGCCTCGCCTTGTCAAAGGCTTACCAAATAAAGGTTACAAAGACAACCTTCATCCCGTAACCTTTGAGCTAACGTTTAAGAAGTTTTATCCCCTGGAGGTTCCAGAAAAGCGTGAACATCCCTAACACAATCCTAACCCTGCTCGCCGGCATAGTATTAACGCTGGTGAGCCTGTGGTACGGTCAAAATCACAATTTATTGCCGGTCGCAGCCTCCGAAGAAGCCGCCCACGTCGATAGTCTATTCAACGTCATGCTGACTATCTCCATCGGCCTGGTAATTCTCGTTCAAGGCGTGCTGATCATTTCCGCCATCAAATACCGGCGGCGTAGAGGCGACAACACAGACGGCCCACCGATACACGGCAATATTCCCCTAGAAATCCTCTGGACAGCGATCCCCGCCGTCATCGTCTTGGGAATCTCCGTTTATAGCTTTGAAATTTACAACGAAATGGGCGGACTCGATCCAATGGCGGCCCATGAACACAGCGTAAATGTGGCCCACAACCACAACATGAAAGGCGCTGCTATTGCCGCAACTTTACCCGGATCAGAAGAACCGGCCCAAACAGAACCCCGCCAGATCGCCCTGGGGATCGGTGCATCTCCCGGCAAAGAAGGCAGAACAGCCGACGTGCTAGTGAACGTCACCGGCCTACAATTTGCCTGGATTTTTAACTATCCCGACTTAGGCATCACCTCTGGGGAACTGCACTTGCCGGCCGGTAAAGAATCCCAACTCAACATGACAGCCACAGATGTCATTCATGCCATGTGGATTCCTGAATTACGCCTCAAACAAGACGTCATCCCCGGACGCACCACCGAACTACGGTTTACCATTTCCAAAATCGGCGACTATCCAGTGCTTTGTGCAGAACTCTGCGGCGGTTATCATGGCGCAATGAAAAGTCAGCTAATTGTCCAAAGCCCCGAAGAATTCGATAGCTGGGTAAAAAGTCAGCAAGAAATCGCTAGGGCAGAAACAATGGAAACTGCCGTTGCAATCAATCCTGCTGATATGTCAGAAGGCCAATATTTAGCCCCCTACGCTCACGAAATGGGCATGAATTCCGAAATGCTTTCCCAGTTACACAACTAAGGTAGGCTATGCCCACACAGGTTTGGTGAGCAGAGCAACGCCCAAAAGACAAACAGTGATATTAAACTATGACAACAGCACAAGTAGACTTTCAAGAATCAGCCAATGCTGGGGCAGAAGGTCACGACCCTCAGCGAAAATGGCAGGATTATTTCGGCTTTAATACAGACCACAAAGTAATCGGACTTCAATATCTGGTTACTTCGTTTCTGTTTTATTTGGTAGGGGGTTCACTGGCAACGGCAGTACGGACAGAACTAGCCACCCCAGACCCAGATTTTGTTTCGCCAGAAATGTACAATACCCTCTTTACCCTGCATGGCACGGTAATGATTTTTCTGTGGATTGTGCCGGCAGGGGCTGGGTTTGCTAATTTCTTAATTCCGCTTTTAATTGGCGCAAAAGACATGGCATTTCCGCGTTTAAATGCCGTTGCTTTTTGGCTGATTCCTGTTGGGGGAATTTTGCTCTTAACCAGCTTTTTTACCACCGGCCCCCAAGCCGGTTGGACATCGTACCCGCCCCTAAGTTTAATTGGCGGCAAAGTTGGGGAAGAAATCTGGATTCTCAGCGTTTTATTGCTGGGGAGTTCCTCGATTTTGGGTGCCCTAAATTTCATGGTGACGATTTTAAAAATGCGGGCGCCGGGGATGGGTTTTAATCAAATGCCCCTGTTTTGTTGGGCAATGATCGCCACATCAACCCTAGCCTTAGTATCAACCCCAGTATTAGCAAGTGCGCTGATTTTGCTGTCGTTTGATTTACTGGCCGGCACCAACTTTTTTAACCCCACCGGCGGCGGCGATCCGATTGTTTACCAGCATATGTTCTGGTTTTATTCCCACCCAGCGGTTTACATCATGGTGTTGCCCTTTTTTGGGGTAATGTCGGAAGTGATCCCCGTTCACGCCCGTAAACCGATTTTTGGTTACAAAGCAATTGCTTATTCGAGTTTGGCGATTTGCTTTTTGGGTTTAATTGTCTGGGCACACCATATGTTTACCAGTGGCACCCCCGGCTGGTTGCGGATGTTTTTTATGATCGCCACGATGGTGATTGCTGTGCCCACCGGCATTAAAGTTTTTAGCTGGTTAGCAACAATGTGGGGCGGCAAAATTCGTCTCACCAGTGCCATGTTGTTTTGCATGGGTTTTATTTCCACCTTTGTGATGGGTGGTGTTACCGGCGTAATGGTGGCTTCGGTGCCGTTTGATATTCACGTCCACGATACTTATTTTGTGGTGGCTCACTTCCACTACGTTTTGTTTGGCGGCTCTGTTTTCGGGATTTACGCGGCTATTTATCATTGGTTCCCGAAAATGACCGGACGGATGTTAAATGAACCCTGGGGCGTTGTTCACTTTGTCTTAACGTTAATTGGGGCAAATTTGACATTTATGCCCATGCACGCCCTCGGCTTAATGGGAATGCCGCGCCGGGTTGCCATGTATGACCCGAAATTTGCCGGTTTAAACATGGTTTGTACCGTTGGCAGTTACATTTTGGCGGTGTCAACTTTGCCGTTTATTGTCAATGCGATTTGGAGTTGGATGAAGGGCCCGAAAGCGGGAAATAATCCTTGGCAAGGTTTGACGTTGGAGTGGATGACATCTTCACCGCCACCCATCGAGAACTTTGAGAAAACGCCGGTTTTGGCCACCGGCCCCTACGATTACGGCGTAATCAAGCCAGGGCCCAGCAAACGAGCAATTGCCGAAATTGATGCCGGTTTGCTTTGGCAGGGTGGGGTGAAGCGTTCTACGGGTGTAGATGTGCCCTTTGATAACCCCAATGATCCAAATTTGGCCGCCGGCCCCGGTTCAATTTTGAGAGCGCAACCTGATCCAAACGTTGCAGCCAACCCCGAACAACGGGACGGCGAAAGTTAAATATCCCTTCCAGGCTCAGCCGGGGAATGCCTCAAGGAGACTGTGCTTTTTCAGAACAGGTATAGCCTAACGAAGTAATTTCCCAGGCCGAGTCTGGACATGAGGAAAGGTAAAGTTAAAAACAGGATAAGATTCATGCAAAGCCCAACAATTGATGAAGGAAAAGTCGAGTTAAATTATCACGGTGCGGCTGAGACGCACGAGCACGCAGAGGAACACCACGATTATCGAATTTTTGGGGTTTATGTGTTCCTAATTGCGGAAGGAATGATCTTTTTTGGAATGTTTGCGGCGTATTTGATTTATAGAGCAATGGCGCCGGTGTGGCCCCCCGAAGATGTGGAACGCGAGCTATTAGTCCCATCAATTAACACAATCATTCTGATTTCTAGTAGTTTTGTTTTTAACCGAGGCAATACTGCTATTAAGAAGAATGACCTTAAAGGATTGCAATTTTGGGGCGGACTTACCGCATTAATGGGGACAATATTCTTGGCCGGCCAAGTTTACGAATATAGTGGCTTAGCCTTTGGTTTAACCAGCAATTTATACGCCAGTTCATTTTATGTAATGACTGCATTTCACGGCTTGCACGTTACCTTCGGTGTGTTGTTAATTTTGGCAATGCTGTGGCGTTCTCGCAAAGAAGGTCATTATTCAAGCGCCTCTCATTTTGGCCCCGAAGCCTCCGAAATTTACTGGCACTTCGTTGATGTAATTTGGGTAATTTTGTTTCTCTTACTCTATGTTCTCTAACCCAAAAACCTCAGACAAAAAACCCTAAAACCATCCGCGTTTATCTGCCTTTAATCTGCGGTTAAAAAACTCCCCCCTCTTCCCCCAAGAGGGGTTTTTTATAGTTCTTAATAAAATGTCCAGCCAATTTGCCCGTATTTGATCAACTACCCAGCCTCATCAAAAACCCCCTCAAATCAAAAAAGAACCGACAGTTTTGCATTGACAAAAACAAATTCCTGTGAAACAAAAATAAGAGCCTAAATTTCCGCGACAAAAATCCAAAATATTTCCCTGATTAAAAAAAAATTATGATATATTGAACTCGCATCCCAATTCAGGGCGTATTAGGGCAGGTTAATGTTGATTTTTGTAAAGTTCGCTTCAAACATCGAAGTGGAGCTTAAAATCAACAAGGATGTCGTATGATTTCTGAAAATGGGTACAAAAACTCAACCTTTCACAATTCCTTCCTACTTAAGACTATGCCACCCATCGATCAAAACTTAATCAGCCCTCTTAAATTTGGCTCAAATAATTTTTATGAGATAAACAACTTTTTCTCCCCAGATATAAAAAAGGCGTTTCAGGTCGAAATAGGAACCCAAAACTCCTCAAAATATTTAATAAAAGCTTTCAAAATTAATATTTATGGAGACGAGAAAATTACTATTGAAGGACCGTTAAATGTCCTTTCCGATCCATCTAAAAACCTATTAACGACCAAATCTGCTAATTTTAGGGCTGGTCAAACCACATCATCATCTATTATAGGAAGCTTATCAAATGAAAAAACTGAAAGTTTTGGTCCGTTGCGAGTCATACCTACAAAGTTAGAAATACTTGATGAAGAAGTTAAGCTGCAAGGAGAATTAGACAATTTTTTCTTAACTTCCTATAGCTATGCTCGGCGTAAGGAAGAATTGCAGACCCTACAAGGAGTTTTAGATAAACTATCTTCTATTTTGGGTACTTTCTCAGACTTGACCCCTACAGAAAATCAAGTTCTTGCAACTGTTATCCCCGGTTTTGGGTTGGGATTAGGATCAGAATTAAAGAAATTAGGCTACACGATTGTTAATTCTGCCATTAGAAAAGTTCTAAACACTGAACGAAGCAAACAAATTTTAAGGGCACCGGCATCGAATGAGCTTACTGTGGATGGAAATCGAAAACCAGTCGAAATTTCCGTAACATCCAAAGGATTAAATGTCCCACAAGTAGAAATACCCGTTGGTAAAATTACACTTCCCAGCTATGCCCAATTCAACGGAAGTAACAGCTATTTCGGTATTTCACCCTTTTTTAGTCTGCCGGTAGAACTAGAAAATGCGACGGCCAAGACAGAAAAAAATTCAGCCGGCCAAGACGTTTTGATCTTAAAAGGTAAAGGCACCAACTTAAACCTCAGTGATATTCTGCCCTCTTTCCCAGGATCAGCAGAAGCATCAAAGTTTTTTAAGGTTTCCTACGACTTTAGCGAACCCGAAAGCTATATTTCCATAGCCCCCGGAGAAACCCGTTATGTAGGCCGATTTAGCGCAGAGGGAGCGATTATCCCAAAAGTCATATCTATCCGCAAAGCTTCCACCCTCATAGACAGCACTAAAAACACCTACGACATCCTTGGAGAAGTTGGTTTACCCTGGGCCAAAGACTATATCTTAGGAGCAAGATTAAGAGTTGTTGAAGGAAAATTCGATGCCATCGCCCTCAAAGCTGACAACCTCAATATAGCACTCGGTAGTAGTGGTGTTTTTTTACAACGCATAGAAGGCGGAGTTAGCAACTTAGCCCGTGGGGGGTTTCCCACTCTTTTTGCTGGCACAGGTATGACCTTTGGCAAATCCTTTGATGTCAAGTCAATAAATATTCCGTATATTGGCTCAATTGTACAGAAAGCAGCCGGTGCTATTGCGAATAGTGAGGGCCAAATTTACATGGCTCGCGCTGATGCTGATGTAGGTATTGATGCAAGTCGATTTGGAGGAAAGGCCAATGTCAAAGTTTTGGGCGGAATCTTCCAGCCTAACCAAGCTCGTTTTTCCTACAATTACAAAAACAGCGAAGCTTTGTTTGATGTTTCTACAGCAACTTTGTTGGGCATAGCAACAATCAGAGGTAGCGGTATGGTCAATAGCGACCGCATCTTTTTAGCTGGCTCAGCAGCTCTAAAAATACCTGATGCTGTCCCCAAAATTGGCGGCCGAACTGTTGCGGGTGGGTATGCTTTATTAAACTTCACCAACGATGGTAACTATAGCAACGACTATATTGCTGCCTGGGCAAATTACAGGCTATTGAATATTGGGGGTAAGTTTAGATTTGATGGCAAGTTTGAATTACTCACCGGCAACAATATCAACCCCATCAGTGCAGAAAAAGACAACCAAGTGCGCTTTATTGACGAAAAACTCAAGGAAGAATTAAATCAAGCTGTACCCTCCCCTTTCAAAAGCTCCCGTGTGCCTCTTGCCCGCACAGTGGTTGAAGAGTCCTTACCAGAAGCCCCGGCCCCTGAAGCCCCCGACGATCCAGCCCTAGCAGGTTTTGCTGAAGGTGCCGTCTTTGAGAATGCCATTGTCGAATCTTCCAACCCCTTAGACACAGCAGAAGAAACCGAGCAAATTGACGAAGAAGTAGAAGAAATATCCGGCTCCTCCACTGATGACCCCTTAACCGAAGAACCAGACGCAGAACTTGTCCCCTCAGACGAAACAGAACCAACTCAAGAAGACGAAGACGAAGCCGAACTATATGACATCGAAGCCGGTAATAGCAGCGAAGTCACCTATGGTGTCACCGGCGGAAAATACTTCATGTTTACCGTGTCTTGGGAAAACTCGGCCCCTCTTGGCAGCGTTCCCTTTGAAGTCATTGGCCCAGACGGCACCGTTTATAGCAGCGAGACTATCCCCATTGCTAAAAGTGAAGCTGAATACGAGCAACCTTGGAAAGTCGGTATCATCGGAGAATTCAGCGATGACAAACAACTAACGATTTTAGTCAAAGAGCCAGAAATCGGGGAATGGACGCTCTCGATGACCGACACAGACACGTTAGGTGCCCTTGAATATGGCGGAAGCCTAGATGCACCAGACCCGACAATTCGTTTTAACTCCATCGATTTTGACCCAACCACCAGCAACGTCAATATCAACTACCAAGCTGCTGACCCCGACTCTGAAGCTACCATCACTTTCTTTTACGACACCGATGGCACCGGCAAAAACGGCACACCTATTTCCGATGAACTGGTAGAAAGCGATGGTCAAGGAAACTTTAGCTGGAATGCAACGGATCTTCCCAGTGGCGAATACTATATCTATGCGATGCTGCAAGACGATGACAACGCACCTCGGTTTGTCTACGCACCCAACCCCGTCACAGTTATTGAACCGGGCAGTCTCTCCCGCGTAACGGATGTGGGGGCTTCGTCTGTGGGTGAAGATACAGTTTTGGTATCTTGGCAGCCGGTGGAAGGTGCTGCTTATTACATCGTTGATTATGATACTAATGCTGCCGGTTCGGAAGTTGAGCGCATCGAAGACTCGACGATGGTGGTGTATGACGATAATGCTGCAATTAGCGGCTTAAAGGCCGGTGAAACCTACCGCTTCACAGTTACAGCAGTCGATGAACAGGACGATCATTCGTTGCCTAGCCTCGCAGCCATTGCCAAAGTTGGCGGGGGTAGCGTTGAAGATATGGCCCCTGATGCAGATGAGTGGAGTGTATATGCTACACCAGGCACAACTTATACAGAAGCTATACCCGTTCCGTTTGAAGGAAGTGTGACGCTGCTGGAAGCCCCGCGAGGTGTAGCTCTGAACCCAACAACCGGCGAATTTACCTGGAATGTTCCCACAGATGCCTATGGCTGGTACAATGTGAGAGTATTGCAAACAGATAACTCGAATGAAACATCAGTTTATGATTTTGATTTGTTTGCCGGCACTCCTCCCGAAGCAGAGGGCGATGTAGAAATTGGTAGCACTGCTGCTGATAATCTGACTGGTAATGCCGATGATGATCTCTTAGCCAGCGGTGCAGGGGATGACGAGTCTGCCGGTGGTGATGGCGATGACGAGATGTATGGCAACGGCGGCGATGATCAGTTACTTGGTGAAGCCGGCGGCGATGATATGCAAGGCGGACAAGGCAACGATGCAGCCTTTGGCGGTGCGGATGATGACATCGTGGATGGCGATAAGGGAGACGACAAACTGTATGGCAACGTCGGTGAAGATGAACTGATGGGCGGTGAGGGATCTGACGAGATATACTGCGGTCAAGATGATGATATGGCCTTTGGGAACGAGGGTTCAGATCAGATGTCTGGTGATCTTGGCAATGATATGCTGGCCGGTGGCAAAAACAACGATGTCCTCAACGGGGGGGCCGGTGAAGATGAGATGTATGGCGGTATGGATGAGGATAGCATCAGCGGCGGTATAGGAGATGATATTGCTAATGGCAATGTCGGCAATGATTTTATCGATGGCGGAGATGATAGTGATGAACTGTCAGGCGGCCAAGGAAATGATACTTTGGCCGGTGGTGCTGGCGATGATAATCTCTACGGCGATAAGGGAAATGACAATTTAGCCGGTGGCGATGGCAATAACTTTTTGCAAGGTGCAAACGAAATAACCGGCCCGGAAATTGATACTCTCACAGGAGGTACAGGTGAGGATTATTTCTCGCTGGGAGAAGGTGCAGAACCGCTTTATAGTGCCTTTGGCAATGATGACTATGTTTTGATTCAAAACTTTGAATTTGACAAAGATAGCCTATTATTGCCTGGTAATCCTGATAGTTATCTGTTGATTGATATCACCGCTGAAAGCAATTTGCCCTCTGGTATTGGCATTGGTTATGTCAATTCAAAGGGCCAGGAAGATTTAGTGGCTATTTTGGCCGGTGTCACTGACACCAACGCATTTACAGATAACAGCTTCACATTCTTAAATTCCCCACCAGAACCGGCCACCACATAACCCTTACCACCCACCAAAAACCCATCCGCGTTTATCTGCGTTCATCTGCGGTTTAAAAACTCCCCCCTCTTCCCCCAAGAGGGGTTTTTTATATAAAAATCATTTTTATTGCATTGAAGGTTTTTTTTTAACCGCAGATGAACGCAGATAAACGCAGATGAATATTTAAATCGAATTGCTAGGACTGTCTTAGAATCAAAATAGACGAGCATAATCGTAACATCTTGGCATTGATCCCCATTCCGGGCCAAACTCCTCAAAAACGAGCAAGACATTAGAAAAGTGACTTATAATTAAAAGTTACCCCTTTGGGATGGCGCTGTGGACTCCCCCTAAACAGCCTAGGGCTGCCGGCACCTCAAATTAGAACCACCTAAACTTATTCAAACTATGTCACTTCCAGCCGTATTACACCCAGAAATAGTAAATTTTATCCGAGAAATTCCCCAAAGCAGTCTCAAGAAAAAAATCTGGAACTGCATCGAAAAAGTGCGAGAACAACAATTTAATAGCGGTTTGCGAGTCAAAAAATTAAAAGGTATTAACAAAAAAGTCTGGGAAGCACGCATTACCAAAGCCTCCCGACTAATTTTTACCTACGAAAAATCCAGAGAACCGCAAACCGGCACCGCTCAAATTTACATTGCTGTGCAAGATATTTGCCTTGATCACGATGACGTTTCACGCAATGCCAAAGCTAGAAAAAGAACGCCTGATACCGAATGGTTAGATGCAGAAATTATCGAAACTATCGGCAATATTGACAGCCCCCGACTTACCATCAAACAAAAATCTGCCCTCCAAGCAGTGCGAGATGAAGAACTCACCTTGCCGGCAGAATTTCAAGACGAATTACTCAGCAATATTCCCTGGCAAGTTATCGAATCTGAGGAAGCATGGCATCAAGCAATTATCGCTCAAAATAGTGAACTTCCCCTCAAACTTACCCCGGAAGAATATCAGCTTGTACAACTTCCCGGCACCCTTTTACTATCAGGAAGCGCCGGCACCGGCAAAACCACCGTCGCCCTTTATCGCCTCCTCCAAAGTCTGCAAAACTCCCCCGCCGGCAAACGTCTTTACATCGCCCAAAATCCCCTCCTTGTTGCCAACGCCCGCGAACAATTTAAAAAGCTTCTTGGCAATAGTCACCCCAGCGCCGAAAGCATTTTTGAATTCAAAACAATGCGCGATTTATGCCTAGAAATTCTTGAAAACGCAGCCCAACCCTATCGCCCCGAAGATGAAGTTAACTTTCAAGCATTTTGGCTGATTTATCGCGCCCATCCCAAACGCAAACAATACCCCAGCGCCCTGATTTGGGATGAAATTCGCAGCATTATCAAAGGTTCCCAACTTTCTCCAAACCTTGACTTAATTGCCGAAAAAGATTACGAAAAACTAGGCAAAAAACGCTCTACAGTCATTCCCCAAAACCAGCGCCGTGAAGTCTATAGTCTCGCCGAATGGTATCAAAAAAGACTCAAACAAACCAACAGCTTTGATGAAATAGACCTAGCCAGAAACGTCCTCCGCATCCTCAAACAAAACCCCCAACAATATAATTTTATTGTTTGCGATGAAGTTCAAGACTTCACCGAACTACACTTAGAGCTTTTGCTACAACTTGGTGCCTCTGGCGCTCGATTTTTCTTTGCCGGCGATTTAAACCAAACTATTAGCCCCAGTGGCTTTCGTTGGGAAGACTTAAAACAAAAGTTTTATCGCCAAAATCAAGAAGTTCTCGAAAAAACTTTATACTTCAACTTCCGCAGTGTTGGCAGTCTTGTTCACCTTGCCAATCAATTTTTAATTTTGCGAGGAAGACTCTTAAAAATCGGCTTAGCAGAACTTTCTGAACAAGAGAAAAACCCCGTCTCGGAAGATAGAAAAATCCGTCAAGCAGGAGAACCGGCCCGCTTAATTTCTGCTTCTCCAACCGCCCTTAAAGACACCCTCAAAGAACTGAACCCAGGCGATGCTATCTTAGTCAGAACCGAAGAAGAAAAAGACAAATTCGGCACCGAGTTTCAATCCACCCTGATATTCACCGTCGAAGAAGCAAAAGGACTGGAATTTGACACGGTTTTTCTGCTTGAGTTTTTCCGACCTTCCCAAGACCTTTGGGGGCGCTTTTTCCGTAACAGTATTATTCAAATCAAAGAAACCCCACAACTGCAATTAGAACTCAATCTCCTCTATGTTGCCATCACCCGCGCCCGCCGGATTTTAAACATTTGGGAAACTGAACTTTCTGCACTTTGGCAACAACCGGAATTAACCCAATGTGTCTTGCCTCTCGCCCCCGAATTAGTCCAGAAATCTCGTGAAGAACCTACGCCCGAAAGTTGGCAACAACGCGGCCTTTATTACTTCAAAGCTGAATTTTACCGGCAAGCTATTGAGTGTTTTGAAAAAGCCGGAGATTTGCTTAACAAAACTTGGGCTGAAGCCAAATCTCTTGTCCAACAAAAACAGTATAGTAAAGCCGGTGAATTGTTTGCCCAACTTTCTCAATGGGAAACTGCGGCCCGCTTGTTTGAAAAAGATAAAGAATGGGAAAAAGCGGCAGAATGTTGGGCAAACACCGAAAACAAAAATCAACAGATCCGCTGTGAAATTGCCGCCCTCGAAATTGCCGGTGACTGGCAACCAGCCGCCCAAAAATGGGAAGAAATAGGCGAAACAGAAAATGCTAAACGCTGCTGGCTAAAAAGCAACAACGAAACCAAAAAAGCTCAATACAAAGCCGAAGAATTTGAGCAGAAAAAACAATGGCAAAAAGCCGCCGAATACTATGAACTTGCCCAACTTCCCCACAAAGTTGCCCACTGTCGGGCTTTAGAATTTGAAAAACGCCAACAATGGGAAAATGCTGCTCAACAATATGAACTAAGCGGTAATTTTGAAAAAGCCAAAGAATGCCGCGCAAAATTGCCGGTTGAATACCCCGAAGATGCAGCAGCTTTTGGTAGACGAGGTAACGAACGCCTCAGCAATGGTGACTATCATGGTGCGATTGCAGACTATAACGAAGTGATTAAAATTAAACCTGATTTTGGTTATGCCTATCATAATCGAGGCGTTGCCCGTCACCGGCTGGATGATCATAGCGGTGCCATTGAAGACTACACAAAAGCCCTCGAACTTGTCGCTATCCATGACGTCAAAGCTGCTAAAACTTACGGCTATCGAGGCGCCGCACGCGCTGCTTTAGGCGACCATGAAGCAGCATTAGAAGACTATAATAAAGTCATCGAAATTGACCCCTCGGAAATCAGCGCCTACAACAACCGCGCCGCTACTCGTCACCGTCTTGGCGACTATCAAGGCTGCATTGATGATTACACTCAAGTGTTACGCAAAGACCCCACCAACGCCCTCGCTTTTGGCAACAGAGGCGCGGCAAAATCAGCCCTGGGAAATCATCAAGGTGCCATTGATGATTTAACTCAAGCTATTAAATACAATGCCTCTTTAAATCAACTGTTTTATCACCGAGGCAACGCTTATTTAGCTGTTGGAAACTATCAAGCCGCCATTCAAGATTTTACTACCGAATTGCAGCGCAGCCCAGAAATTTCTCAGGTACATTACAAACGAGGAAATGCTTATTTAGCGGTGGCAAACTATCAAGCTGCTATTTATGATTTCAATGAAGAAATTAAACGCAATCCCTCCCACGCTGCTGCCTATAGTGACCGCGCCATTGCTCGCTCTAGTTTAGGCGATCATCACGCAGCTATAGATGATTTAAACCAGGCTATTTTGATTAACCCCAGTTTAGCCGCTGCTTACAATAACCGAGGTGCGGTGCGTCGAGATTTGGGAGATACTGAAGGAGCGCTGGAAGATTACAATAAAGCCATTAGTCTCAATCCAAATTATGCTGATGCTTTCTATAACCGGGGTGTCTCTCGTTCGGTTTTAAATGATATTGAAGGTGCGGTGGCTGATTGGAATCGCGCTGTGGAACTTAATCCAAATAATCCGCTTGCTTACTATAATTTGGGAGTGAGTAAAATTCAAAACAAAAATTATCAAGGTGCCATTGAAGATTACACGAAAGCCATTGAAATTGCCCCAGAATTTGGCGAGGCTTATTTTGAGCGTGGTTCAACTCGCAATAAGTTAAAGGAACGTGCTTTAGCTATTAAAGATTTGCAAAAAGCCGCGCAAATTTTTAGCAAACGAGGTGATAAAGATCGTCTGGAAGAAACAATGGAAAAACTGGAGAAAATTAAAGCTAAACAATTGATGGATAAGCTATAAGACAAGCGTTTAAAAAAACTCGGTAACTAGGGGCATTCACCGGGTTTTTATATCCCGCTTAATTATCATAATTTAAAGTTTAAAAATTGCGCCGCGATTGAGTAAATCTTCTCTCAACGCTTCAGTCATGCCCACATTTTCACCAAATCGGGCATTTTTTACTTGAGCGCCGGTGAAGTCTGCGCCGGTTAAATCTGCCCCAATAAAAAGCGCTTCTGTTAATTCAGCATTGATAAATTGAGCATCTCTTAATTGACTTTTATTCAGTTTGGCACCTTTGAGAATTGCATTTTTTAGATTGGTATTGAATAAAAAAGCCATTGTCAAATTAACGCCGCTTAGGTTAGTATTACTGAGATTTGCATCGCACAAATTCACATCAGAAAGGTTGGCGTCGCTGAAGTTAGCCCCACTCAAATTTGCTCGCCAAAAATTAGAAACTCGGAAATTTGTATTTACACAATTTGCTTCCATCAAGTTAGCACGCCGCAGCGTTGTCCCGCACAAAAGAGCATCGCTGAGGTTCGCTCCTTTGAGTTCCCGCCCCTCTACTTTCAGGTTGACAATTTCCCAAATTAAACGCCATTTGCCGACAAATTGAGTTGCTTCATTAATTTTAGCTCCCCGAAGATTGGCGCCGGTAAAGTCGGTGTCGGTGAGGTTGGCATCATATAAAATGGCATCATTGAGAGCGGCATTATTGAGATTAACACCGGCCAAATTTGCCCCTGATAAATTGGCATTTATCAAGCAAACATAATGTAGCTGTGCTTGGCTTAGATCCGCACCGGCCAAGTTTGCTCGGTTTAAACTCGCACCATTGAGATCCGCTTGATTAATTCTTGCTTTTGTTAAGTTGGCCCCGCTGAGGTCGGTGCGGTGTAACTTAGCCTTCTTAAGCGTTGCTCCTGTTAAGTTTGCACTGTTGAGGTTGGCTTCGCTGAGGTTGGTGTCGCTGAGGTCGGCGCCCGTCAGGTTGCTAGTGCTGAGGTCGCTATGCAACAAAGAAGCGTCACACAGTTGAGAATTCGTCAGGGTGGCGCAACTAAAATTCGTGCGGCTGAGATTTGCTTTAGTTAAAGTCGCGCCGGTCAAGTTTGCCAAATTCAGGTAAGCACCGCTGAGATTGACCCCTGTAAGGTCGGCTTTGCTTAGATCAGACCGGCTGAGGTCGGCACAAAGCAGATAACTGTAGCGGAGGTTTACCCCAATCAAAATAAGGCCGCTGAGGTCGGCCAGAGTCAGATCAGCACCGGCCAAGTTAACGCCGTCAAAATGCACCTGTGGTTGTTGTTCGTCTGGTTGGGCCGGCGCGGACAAGGTATCAGCAGGCGTGCCGGCAGGACGCCCTATAATGCTACTGAGAAGTTTTTTAATAGAAGCTTCATCCGCCATAGCTCAACTCTGCCCAATAGGAATAGCCATTATTTTAATTGAACTTGATACAACCGGCTAATGTCACCCTTCGCTTACAATTTTTGTTTGTTAAGCACAGCACTTTAGCAACTCTTATATAAAAATAGCCTTAATTTTGCCAAAACAACAGCCGCCGCGACAGCCACCAACTTTCCAGCTTATTCTTCTTCAAAAAATGCGCCTCTTTCAATAAAATTCTCTTTCATTTGCTCAGAAACCCCAGGGTTACTTCCCAAGCGAGTTTTCTCTAAATTTGCCCCCTTAAATTCTGCTCGCGTTAAATCAGCCCCCCTTAAATCTGCACCGGCAAAATTCACCCCAGTTAAGTCAGCATTTTTTAAATTAGCACCAGTTAGATTGGCACCGGCCAAAGAAGCCCCACATAAATAAGCACTACTTAAATTTGCCTCACATAACAACGCGCCGGTTAAATTAGCATTACTGATATTCGTTCGCAAATCAGCCCCAGTTAAATTACACGATTCTAAATTTGCTTCCGCCAAAGAAGCATTCACCAACACCGCATAACTAAGATCAGCAAAAGCCAAATTTGCCCCCGCCAGATTCGCCAGCGTTAAATTTGCCTTTTCTGCCCTTATTCCTGCCAAATTCGCACCTTCCAAATCAGAATAATGCAAATCTAAATGACTCAAATCAGCCCCCGCTAAATCCTCCAAAATATTTAATCCTAAACTTTCAGCAGTTGTTGCTAATTCCCCTTTTTCTTGTAACAAAAACTCTCGCAAAATTTCTATTTGCTGCCGGTAACATTCCTGAGCCTTTTCCGAGTCTCCCTCTTCCTCATAACAAGCGCGGATACTCCCCAAAGATTGACCTTCCATCAAGCTATTTTTTATCATTTTAGCCAAAGATAACCGGTGTTGATAACACTCAATAGCCTTTTTAAACTCCCCCATTTGGCAATAATTATTACCCAAATTTAAAAGCGCATTGCATTGGCCGATCACATCTTCAACTTCCTTAGCAATCCCCAAATGTTGCTGATAACAATTCAGCGCTGATTGAAAATCTCCCAAAGCTTGATAAGCCGCCCCTAAATTGCCTAAAGCTGCACCTTCCTTGCGAGGATTTGATGTTTTCCTGTAAATTTCCAGCGCTTCTTTCCACAACTGCAAAGCACTTTCAAACTCACCGGCTTGATATTCAGAAATCCCTTGTTTAAGTAATAAATCGGCCTGTTCGCTCATACTAATTCCCTAATTTAGTTTTTATCCACACTCATTTCTGCTGCTTTTAAACTTCAAAAATTGCCCCCCGCTCGATTAAATCTTTCTGCATTTCTTCTGTTATTCCCGAATCGTGACGAAACCTCGCCCCCTCAATATTTGCACCGGCCAAATTCACCCCTGCCAATTTTGTTAACATCAAACCGGCATCTTTTAACTCAGCATCACTTAAATTTGCATTACTTAAATCCGCATCACTTAAATTCGCATTACTCAAATTAGCTTCTTTTAAATTTGCCCCAGCTAAATTTGCCCCACCCAAGTTTGCCAGAGCTAAAGAAGCCCTATGTAAATCGGCATTTTGCAGGTTAGCATCACTCAGCAAAGCACCCGAAATATCCGCCCCAGCTAAATTTGCCCCACTTAAATTTGCCCCACTAAAATCCACATCACTAAGCAGCGCACCCCGCAAATTAATCCCCTCTAAATTGGCATTACTTAAATCACTTCCCTCTAAAGAAACTCCCAGTAAATTTGCACCGGCAAAATCAACCATATAATTCAACCCAGCCAGCTTTGCCAATTCCCTAAAATTCTCAGTTTTGGCCCCTAAAACTTCTTCAATTGCTTGGCTTAAATTCGCCGTTTCTCTAAACGGGTTCTCCGATATTTCGTAACCGCTTCTTTCCGACATCTCTGGAGATTGATAATTCAAAACCCCTACCCAACCCCCGCCAATTTGCTGATTTTCTTGCAGCCATAGCGCAAGTTTTGTTTCTAAAATCGCGTGTTTATTGGGGCTGATATCAAAATGCCATAACCCCTCAGCGCCGGTGACTCTCAGACAGCCCGGTGAAATTTGAAAAAACGTTTGAATTTTGGCCGGAAAAGCCTGCAATTCTATCGTTGCTAATTTAAAATTTTCCAGCTTACTTTGGTTCGTCTGTTTTGGCAGAGAAAACTCCCAAGTCGGTTGAGTTTCTGACTCAACAAAACTCACTTGACAGACCTCCTTTGCAGCGCTATCTTTTTTAGAAATCAGCCTTTGAGTTTGAGGAGATTCTTGGCAAGACGGCCCAACAAATGTAGCGTTTTCTAACTTAAGTTTTAACCGGCCTCCCCTCAAGGCATATTTGACATATCCTGTCATCAAAGCTTGGCAAGCTTCATCAAAATGCAGAGTCACATACAAGTCGATTTGCTGCAAATTCCCCTCAGAGGCGCTGGCAGCGGTTAGTTCCATTAACAGGCAATCTGTTTGCGGTATTGGCGAGAGTGGTTGCTGCATGGTCAATTTCAACGTGCGTGGGCATAATTTACCTAATCTGTAAATTTACCACGAGCCGGCACCGGCATTGAATTTTTTTTTCAAAAAGTTTAATAGTTAAGTTTGTTGTGCCCCCGCTGCCGGTCTTTTTTCCTGGCTCATCAAGGCGATAGCGGACTAATTTTCCGGCTTGGCATCGAGGCAAGTTGCAGTTTTTTAGAAAGAGCAATTTTTCTGATAACAAAATTTATTGGAAAAAATTAAAAAGTTATTTTTTAACAAAAGCTGAATCCTAAGTTTTTACCTTTGCCTTTGCCGCTTCTTCATCTCAATTAATTTCTCCGGCAATTGACCGCACTGTAACTTTAACATCAATGTTTGTCTGCTTGTAATTGCTCGGTTGTGCCATAAGCATAACTCAAAATTTTCTCAGCCACAAAAGCCGTATCTGCCCAAATTTTCCCCCGAAAAAAAATTAAGGGCGCTTTCTTCACTGAAGAACGCCCTGCATTGGCTTATAAGATATTGTTTTTATCCTGCTCGCCAGTGCCAGGTATTAAGCACGGGGCAGTTGATTTATTTGGGCTTCATCAAGTCCCACTTCAGCAGCAGTACGGCTAAGCATTGATTGCTGGCGGTGTTTAACTTGGTGTTGTTGAACCATCATGCGGACGCGGGCTTGTTCTTGAGTATTCATTTTCCTTCTCTCCTTTGTTATTAAATAGTTTCAGTCAACAATCGAGGCCAAAATTAGCTCATGGTTGCGTTTGAGCGGTCGTAGGAAACATTGAAACCAGACATCGGTTTGCCTTGAATATTTGTCCAGTAATCATCAGCTTCGATTCCCACTTCAGCCGCCACACGGTTGAGCATCGATTGCTGGCGGTTTTTGACTTGGTGGTGGTGGCGCATCATTAGGGCGCGAGCTTGTTCGTCTGACATGATAGATATCTCCTGATTTTATAAGTTTTATAGTCGGGGTTGTTTGTCCACATTTTTAATATAACAGACATTTCTGTATCTATTTTTACAAATTGCTTTTTCTTAATAAAACTTAATAATTTTCTCACCGAGCCACAAAAAAACCCCGTTGCTGCCAGAAACGAGGTTTGTCAGATAAATGTATTCAAGTTTCCCAGTTTGAATGGCCATTACAAAGGCCGGTAGACCTGATAGTTAATGTTCGGGAAGATGTTATCAATGGATTCGACTTTTTCTAACCAGCCGGAGTCTACTTTGCCAATTTTGATTTCTTCATAAAGTTTATTGAAGCGCATCAGGTGAGAACGAGTGCGCCGCACCGCGTAGGGAACCATTGTGCCGGTACGCATAATAAAAGCCCAGTCAGAAGATTGCGCCAAAAGTAACTCCCGTGCCGTTTGGTTGAGCGCTCGTTTTTCCAGTTCATCTTCAGGCTCGCGTTTGCTGAGTTCAATCATCCGCTCAGTGGCTTTGTGGAGGTGAGGATAAATCCAAGCGTTGGTTTCATTAAGCCAATATTCGTGAAAACCTTTAAAACCCCAGCTTGATTGAGCCGGACGAGCTACTTGCTGCGTAGGATGCTTTTGCAAATAGTCTACCAAGTGCGTCATTTCATAACTGCTTTGGTCATACCAAGATTTGCGGAACAAGAAATCAATAAACCAAGGGCCCTCATACCACCAATGGCCAAACAACTCTGCATCATAAGGCGAGACAATAATCGGTTTGCGCTGCATGAGGCTGTAGAGATGCTCAACTTGACGCTCGCGGTTAAACATAAAATTGCCGGCGTGTTCAGCAGCTTTTTCTCTTGCCCAATAAGGATCATAGAGTTGTTTATCCGACAAACCTAGACCGCGACCGGTGATTTTGTGATATTTGATGCCAACGTTTTTGCGCTGGCCGTTGGGCATAATGTAGGGTTTGATGTATTCATATTCGGCTTCCCAGCCTAAATCTTTATAAAATTCTCGGTATTCTGGATCGCCTGGATAGCCCACTTCGCTTGACCAAACCTGCTGGGAAGATTCGTGATCGCGTCCGAAAGAGGCAACACCGCACTCCGTATAAATAGGGGCGTAGGTACCAAATCGAGGCCGGGGTCTGGCATAGAGGACGGCGTGGCCATCGTTGAGGAAGTATCGCAAACCGGCATCGGCCAGCATTCGCTCTAAGCCTTCAAAGTAAGCGCATTCTGGTAGCCAGATGCCTTTGGGGGAGCGGCCAAAGTTTTCTTCATAATGTTCGCAGGCAACTTTGATTTGGGCCCAGACGGCTTGCGGGTGCATTTTCATTAAGGGCAAGTAGCCGTGTGTGGCGCCGCAAGTGATAATTTCTAAGTTATTAGTTTGGGCAAAAGAGTTAAATGCCGCTACCAAATCGCCGTTGTTTTCTTCCCAATATTGGCGAGCTTGGTTGAATTCTGTGGCGTGGTGTTCGGCGAGGTAGCGGATGTGACCGTTGTGCTTATTGCGTTCGACTTCTCGTTCGGCCAGTTCTTGCAGTTTGGCCAGGTGTTGGCTGTAGCGTTCTTGTAATAAGGGGTCGCGTAGCATTGACACCAAGGGCGGTGTCATGCTCATGGTTATTTTAAAGTTTATGCCGTCTCGTTTTAAGCCTTCAAATATTCGCAACAGCGGAATGTAGGTTTCTGTGATGGCTTCGTAGAGCCATTCTTCTTCTAATACATAGTCACTTTCGGGGTGGCGGACAAAAGGTAGATGGGCGTGAAGAACGAGGGCGAGGTAGCCGATAGCCATAAGAGTTCCTTGAGGGGGTGTCGCAGCACTGGGAAAAGTTTACAGTATTTTCATATTTTAAAACTGCATAGGCGCTCCAATCATTTTGATTTTTTGATTTTTGATTTTGATTTGAACAAGCCTGTCAGCTAGAGGAGTTCAGGCTTTTGATCTGAAGCATTCTTTTTGCTTTGCATGGTATCAATAACTCCCACAGACACAATGCTCTCGCTTCTAGTAAAAAAAAGGCCGTCAGAAGTATCCTCTGTCATTTGCTTTGCAATGGGCAAGGGTTCGCTGGGTTCTGCGCCGGCAGCATCGGTTGGGCGCAATAAATGTTATTTATGTCGAGGGGTTGTTTTTTTGAGTAAGCATTGCAGATAAAATGGAAGATTTGAGGTTGAATATGGATTTGAGCTTAATCAATTAAGGTTTGCCGGTTGAAGGTTTTGCTGTCATCAGCTTATGATGCTGTCCATTTTGCGGCAAGAATATTCTGGGTGGAAAAAAGATTAAGTTTTTAATAAATTTGTTTGTTTATGAAAATGACTGGCTTTTGTTGGGCAAAATAACTTTGAGTGAATTGTCAAGCCGTGCATGGCTAACAAGTTTGTGAAGCTGACATCCCTCACTTGCTCTCAGCTTGACCCTTTTTCAAGTCATCTGAGTTTGAGTTACCGCTGGTAAACGGTTTTGGCTTTACTGCAAATTAAGTACAGGATGTAAAAGTGTTTCGGGAGTTGTATGCAATCATCTACATCGTCATTTAAAGAAGTTGTTGAGCGAATCTTTTCGACTCACCGGATCACGCGGACTGATCAACAACTTTTTATGAAAACTTTGTTATCTCAAGATATTTTGTCTTCTTATGAAAAAGAACAAATTGACCGGGTTTTTGAGGCTTTGCGTCAGGGTTTGCTGCGGGTGGTTGATTAGGGTTAATACTTTGGTTTTTTTTAGTTGGCGGCGCCGGCGGCGAGGGTTAGGGTAGATGTAGGGCGAAGTATAAAATACCCAAAAAAAGGTGGGCTTTGCCCACCCTACGATTAGGCTACCGGCCATTTTTCTAAGGCCAGCTTTATTCCTTGATGAAGGTTTGCATTTAAGGGTTTGTGGGTTAATAATTCTAAGTTTTGCTTTGTGGATGGGCTGGCTATTTGTTTGAGGGCTGCAATGGCATGAAGTCTCACAGTTTCATCGCTATCTGCCAGTAAATGAATTATGCTTTCTAGGGTTTCTTTATTTTTTAACTGCCCTAGTGCTAAGGCGATTGTGCCTTTAATGCTTGGATTTTGAATGAGGGCAGATTTTGAGTCTAAAGTTTGGCTGAGAATTTCGGCAAGGCGTTGGGATAAATTTGGGTTTTGGATGCGTCCTAAAACAGCGATAATTTCTTTGGTAAGCGTCGCTTGGGGTAGAAATGTTTGGGTTTGTAAGGCGAGGGTTTCTGCTAAATAATCTACGGCTTCTGGGGTTGCCATCCACCCTAAAGATCGCACGATTTCTATTTGCAATATTTCTGGGGTGGATGGAGATTTTAATATTTCAAATAAGGCTGCTGCGGCTGCCGGTGTTTTGACTCGCGCTAGTGCGGCGGCGGCTTCTCGACACACATCTAAGTTAAAATCCCAAAGCCGATTTTTTAGCAAGTTTACGCTTTCTTCTGTTGGTATTAAATCGGCGCACAAACCGATGCCTATTGTGGCTTCTTTTCTGACTATTCCTGCGGTATCGTTGAGGGCTTCTATTAACGCCGGCAAACAGCGGATATCGTGGAAGCTATAAAGGGCTTCAATGGCAAGGCTTCGGATATGAGGATGGGGATCTTTGACGATGTTTAGGAGGGGTTGGATAATTTGAGGTTGGCGAATTTGAGTTAAGGCTCGCACTGCAAATAAGCGGCTGTCTTCGTCTGATAATAAATCGGTTAGGGCTTCTATGGCGGGGCTTCCCATATTGCCTAATGCGTTGGCTGCCATTGCTTTTAATTCTTCATCTTCTGAGGTTCTTAAAAGATTGACTAAGGTTTCAATAACGACGGGACAATTAAATTCTGCTAAAATTCGACCGGCAAACCAGCGCAATTCTGTATCGCTGTCTTCGTCTTCGATTATTTCAATTAGGGTTTCTAGGGCGTTTGTTTCAAAAATAGGAAATATTTTTGCGATTTCCCAGCGTTCTTGAAAGTCTCCTTCTTCTAAAATTTTTACTGCCCAATTGAGTAGCTGATTGTGTTGTTGATCTTGGAGTTTATTAAGTTCGTTTTGGCTTGAATTTTCTTTTCCTAGGAGTTGTTGCAAGTAGTGGAGAAGTAATGACCAGTTGGCTTGATCTGCGGCGATGGTTGCTTGTTCTAAGACAGAAACTTGCGACATGGTTAAATTTGCCTGTAAAGTTGGCTGTTGCTTTGGGGACGCTTCGCTGATTTTGGAGGCGTTAAAGATACTACTTTACGATTAAATTGGCGGCGATTGTTTGGCTTGATGTAAACATTTCATTATAATGATGCGGAACACTCATATAGGGCTTGATTTGTATTTAAAGTTACAATTAAAATTTGTAGGCACCGGCACCGGCTCGCGCGTTTGATTATACACTTCAGGGCCGGTTAAGCTGTTTTGACTAAGATCAAATCGCCTTCTATTTTGACTGGATAAGTAGAAAGTGGTTGAGTTGCCGGCCCTTTTAAGACTTTTCCATCACTTGTAAAGTCGGAGTCGTGACAGGGACACTCAAAATGTTTTTCGTCGATTTTCCAAGTAACAAAACAACCTTTGTGGCTGCAAGTTGGGTTAACGGCTAAGATGGTTTTGCTGTCTTGGGGATTGCGAATTACCATCACTGGCTTGTCTTTTGTTTGTTTGTTGAGAAGTTGACCGTTTTTGTCTAATTCTGTTAAAGTACCTATAGTTAAATATCCGTTGGTGGTTGGGGCCGGTGTGCTGTTTTGTGCAGAGGTTTGCTCTTTGTTCTCAGTGGTACAAGCAGCAATGACGACGGGTAAAAAACTGGCAAGCGTTCCAACTCCCACCCACTTTAAAAATTCCCGACGTTTCATAAATTGTTTCCTTTGTCAAGTAATTTATACGATTGTTTTTTGCCATTTGCTGAAATTTCCCTCTCTGTTGCCGGCCTTTTGAACCGAAAACAGCTTGTAGGGCTAGATTCTCTCAAATCAGGTACTTTGAACCTCGATATTGCTTCACCGGCTCAAAGCGCGGAACAAAGCAATCAAAGGCACTGGATTTTGGTAGCAAATAGCCTCAGCGTATTGATTTTGGCATAAATGGTGTTATATGCAAAAATTGAATAAAAATTTTCTGTATTTTCATATACAGTGAAGATGTGTATTTAAATATACCATTAAGTTCTGGACAACTTTTTAAAGTTAGAATTGTAGGAAAGCTTAAAACTTCATGCCCCTGACCGCTCAGATTCAACCATCGTCTACTACTATGATCGCAGAAACTTCTCCCATTGTTCAAGAGAATCAGTGTATGGGTAAGGTTTATTTAGTGGGTGCCGGCCCTGGTGATCCGGGGTTAATGACGCTGAAGGGAAAGACGCTTTTGGAAAGCGCTGATGTGGTGGTTTATGATGCGTTGGTTAGCCCGCAGATTTTGGAAATGATTAGCCCGAATGCTGAGAAGATTAATGCGGGAAAACGTAGTGGTCGGCATTCGTTGTTACAGGAAGAAACGACGCAGTTGTTGATAGAATTGGCGCAGCGTTATGCGGTGGTGGTGCGGTTGAAGGGGGGAGATCCGTTTGTGTTTGGTCGCGGCGGTGAGGAAATGGAGGATTTGGTGGCGGCTGGTGTGTCGGTGGAGGTGATTCCGGGGGTGACTTCGGGGATAGCGGCGCCGGCTTATGCGGGGATTCCTTTAACTCACAGATCCTACAGTTCTTCGGTTACTTTTGTAACGGGGCATGAGTCGGTGGGTAAGTACCGGCCTGCTGTAAATTGGCAAGCAATTGCTCATGGTTCGGAGACAATTGTTATTTATATGGGTGTGAAGAATTTGCCTTATATTGTTGGGGAATTAATGGGGGCCGGTTTGGGTGGTGAGACGCCGGTGGCTTTGATTCGTTGGGGAACTCGACCGGATCAGGAGGAGTTGTTAGGAAATTTGAGTACAATTGTGCAGAAAGTTGAGGAGTCGGGTTTTGAGGCGCCGGCGATTGCGGTGATAGGAAATGTGGTGAATATGCACTCGGTTTTGGCCGGTTGTAGGCCGGTGGTTTTTGGTTAAATTAAGTTGGGGTAATTAGAGGGGGGCAATGGCAGGCGAGACGCCTGCGCCACTGGGGGGGATTGCCCTACAGAAATGCGGGTTTTAGAAAATTCAATAACAACCGGCACGAGAAACCGGGTTTCTAAAAGAGATATCTAATCGAGATTTAATCTTTCTGAGAAACCCCGTTTCTTTGCATTTAATAAAAACCGGCCCCCATAAAAAGAAAGGCGGTTTTTTTCAATTTTCGGCTTCAGTCTCTTTGCTTCTCTAGTAGCGAGTTGTCACCCTACGGCCTCACCACACCCACCGGCCTATCCCAAACCTCCTTTACCAGAATTAGCGCAAAAAGTCAACTAAAAACCAAGCAAAAAATTTTTCGTAACGAAATGTAAAAAGCGCATTACCGATATGCAGGTGAACCATAAATCGCAATACTTTGTAACAAACTATACGAACGCAGACGATTTTAGCCTCTAACTTTAGGAACAACCGGTTACAAATCAGCAAGTCTGATGCTGCAAGAAACAATCAAACAAAACTACCCAAGCAAAAAAACCGGCCTAAAACAAACCCAATCACAACCTTTAGTTAAAACCTATACAAAATCTGATGGCCAACAGCGATATAAAGAAGCAGTAACAGCCAATTAAAAAGCAGCCAACCAAACAGTAGATAAACAAATCGTTCCCCAAACATTAAACAACCGCCAAACCTATGACAGTCGCAGAAACTCCCACAGCCACCCTCAACAAATTTGAAAAATTCAAAGCCGAAAAAGACGGATTATCCGTTAAACATGAACTCGATTATTTTGCCAGCATTGGCTGGGAAGCAATGGATGCAACAGATCGAGAACACCGGCTAAAATGGCTAGGCATCTTTTTCCGTCCCGTCACTCCCGGCAAATTTATGATGCGTTTGCGCTTGCCAAACGGCATCATTACTAGCCCCCAAATGCGCGTTCTTGGCGACATTGTGCAGCGCTATGGTTCAGACGGAAATGCAGACATTACCACCCGTCAAAACCTCCAACTTCGCGGTATCCGCATTGAAGATATCCCCGACATTTTCAACAAAATGAAAGCAGTCGGCTTAACCAGTATTCAATCGGGCATGGATAATGTTCGTAACATCACCGGCAGTCCAGTTGCTGACCTCGATGCAAACGAACTCATCGACACCCGCGAACTTGTACAACAAGTACAAGACATGATTACAAATAAAGGGGAAGGGAACCCAGAATTTAGTAACCTTCCCCGCAAATTTAATATCGCCATTGAAGGCGGACGCGACAACTCAGTTCACGCCGAAATTAATGACATTGCTTTTGTCCCGGCTTACAAAGATGGCGAATTAGGTTTTAACGTCGTTGTTGGCGGTTTCTTCTCAGCCAAACGTTGCGAAGCAGCAATTCCGCTTAATGCTTGGGTGCGTTCTAATCAGGACGTTGTAGACTTATGCCGCGCCATCTTAATTGTATATCGGGATAATGGTTTACGCTCCAACCGGCAAAAAGCTCGCCTCATGTGGTTGATTGATGAATGGGGGATTGAAAAATTCCGCAGCGAAGTCGAAGCGGCTTATGGAAGACCCCTCGCAACCAGCGCCGAAAAAGATGCAATTGACTGGGAAAAACGCGACCATATTGGAGTTTTTCAACAAAAACAAGCCGGGTTCAATTTTGCGGGGTTGCACGTTCCCGTAGGCCGGTTGTTTGCTGATGATATGTTTGAAATTGCTCGTCTTGCAGAAGTGTATGGTAATGGCGAAATTCGTCTGACTGTCGAGCAAAATATCCTGATTCCCAATATTGCCGATTCTCACTTGGAGGCATTTTTAAAAGAGCCGATTTTAGAGCGATTTTCTATCAAACCTGAACCCTTGACTAGAGCTTTGATTTCTTGCACCGGCGCTCAATTCTGCAACTTTGCTTTAATTGAAACCAAAAATCGCGCTGTGGAAATGATTAAAGAATTAGAAACAGAAGTCAGCCTCACAAAGCCGGTGCGAATTCATTGGACTGGTTGCCCCAATTCTTGCGGACAGCCTCAAGTTGCAGATATTGGTTTAATGGGAACCAAAGCACGCAAAAATGGCAAAGCTGTCGAAGGCGTAGATATTTATTTGGGTGGCAAAGTTGGCAAAGATGCTCACTTGGGAACCTGTGTCACAAAAGGCATTCCTTGTGAAGACCTCAAGCCATTTTTGCGGAACCTTTTAATTGAAAACTTTGGAGCTAAACTCAAAGAAGGCGTTGTAATTGATAACGACCAAAAAGATAACAACTCAGAAAATAAAGCTGAAATTAAAGCAAAACCTGCTACCATTGTTTTAGCAAAATCAGGTAAAGAAATTGCAGGAAATAGTGGAGAATCTATCTTAGAGCTTGTTGAGCGGGCCGGTGTTGAACTCCCCAGCAGTTGTCGCGGTGGAAATTGCGGAACTTGCAAACAACAATTGCTCGAAGGCAATGTCGAATATGACTCAGAATTACCGGCCCTTTCGGTCAGCGAACGTCAACAAGGAATTATCCTTGCTTGCAGCGCTCGTCCCGTTGGAAAAGTTGTCATTGATGCCTAAAAAAAGGCGCTAAAATACCCCAAAAAACCGCACAAACCTCAAGGAAAAACACAAAAAATGAGTAAACTGTCTCGTCGTAAATTTTTGTTTACCGCAGCGGCTGCCACCACCGGCACACTGTTAGCACATGGTTGTAGCACCGGCCCCACCAATAGTGCAAAAACAGCGTCTAGTCCGGCAGCAACAACACCGGCAGCAAACATAAATCCGGCAGATGCACCAGAAGTTAATACAGCTAAACTCGGATTTATTGCCCTCACTGATTCTGCACCTTTAATTGTTGCTCAAGAAAAAGGTTTGTTTGCCAAATATGGCATGACCGATGTCAAAGTAGAGAAACAAGCATCTTGGCCGGTGACACGGGATAATTTAGAAATTGGTTCCGGTGGCGGCGGCATTGATGGGGCGCATATTTTGACCCCGATGCCCTATTTAATGACCCTCGGACAAACCAAAACAAAACAGCCGGTGCCGATGTATATTTTGGCGCGGTTGAATACCAACGGACAAGCAATTTCTTTGGGTAATACCTACAAAGAGTTGAAAGTTGGACTAGACAGCACACCTCTCAAAGAAGCATTCGCAAAAGCCAAAGCCGAAGGCAAAGAATTGAAAGCTGCAATTACCTTGCCGGGGGGTACCCATGATATGTGGATGCGTTATTGGTTGGCAGCCGGTGGTATTATTCCCGATGAAGATTTATCAGTAATTCCTGTTCCGCCGCCGCAAATGGTAGCAAACATGAAAACCGGCAACATGGAAGCATTTTGTGTAGGCGAACCTTGGAACGCACAATTAGTGAATCAAGGGGCCGGTTATACAGCCTTTGTAACCGGTGAATTGTGGAAAGATCACCCCGAAAAAGCCTTTGCCATGCGATCAGATTGGGTAGACAAAAACCCCAAAGCCGCCAAAGCTTTAACAATGGCAGTTCAAGAGGCACAACAATGGTGTGATAAGCCAGAAAACAAAGAAGAAATGTGCCAAATTATCTCGCAATCAAAATGGTTTAAAGTGCCGGCAAAAGACATCATAGAACGTTCCAAAGGAAACATCGATTATGGCGATGGCCGCACTCAACAAAATTCACCATTATTGATGAAATTCTGGGCAGATAACGCTTCTTATCCCTACAAGAGTCACGATCTCTGGTTCCTCACAGAAAACATCCGCTGGGGTTATATTCCCGCCGATACCAACACAAAAGAATTGGTCGATAAAGTTAACCGGGAGGACATTTGGAAAGAAGCAGCTAAAACCATTGGTGTCGCTGCTGCTCAAATTCCCACCTCTTCCTCACGCGGCGTAGAAACATTCTTTGACGGCGTAAAATTTGACCCAGAAAAACCCGAAGAATACCTCACAAACCTCAAAATCAAAAAAGTTTAATTGTCATTTGTCCTTGGTCATTTGTCAATAGTCAAATAACCAAGGACAAAGAACACTCCTACAAACAACACTCCTACACTCCTACAAATCACCATGACAGCTATCAACCGCAAAACAAACAAAACAATCTGGCCGGCGCCCATTGCCAAAATCATCAAAAAATACGGCAATCAACTGATCCGCCCATTGGCCGCTCTTTTCGTGATACTGGTTATTTGGGAATTGCTTTGTCCCCCCGGTTCCAAAGGATTACCCGGCCCTCTCCAAGTGATTCAAGATACTTGGGACCCCTATATTATTAACCCATTATTTGATAACGGCGGAACTGATAAAGGCTTAGCCTTACAAATTTCCGCATCCCTACAACGGGTCGCCATTGGATTTTCACTTTCAGCCATAGTTGGCATTGCATTAGGAATTGCAGTCGGCATTAATAAAGTAGTGTACGAATCCGTAGACCCAATTTTCCAAGTATTGCGTACCATTCCCCCCCTAGCTTGGCTGCCGATTTCTCTTGCAGCCTTTCAACAAAGCAATCCCTCAGCAATTTTCGTAATTTTCATTACTTCAATTTGGCCGATTATTATTAACACAACAGTAGGCGTACAAAACCTGCCAAAAGATTATCAAAACGTCGCCAAAGTTCTGCAATTATCCGGCCCTGAATACTTCACAAACATCGTCTTTCCGGCCACCGTTCCTTACATTTTCACCGGCCTGAGAATTGGCATCGGTTTATCTTGGCTGGCAATTGTTGCAGCCGAAATGTTAGTGGGTGGAGTTGGTATCGGGTTCTTTATCTGGGATGCTTACAACAACTCACTCATTAGTCAAATTATTATCGCCTTGGTTTATGTTGGTGTAGTTGGTTTATTACTTGACCGCTTCGTAGCCTTCATCGCTTCAATAGTCGTACCCCAAGAACAAAAGTAATAAATGTCATTTGTCCGGGGTCATTTGTCTTGAAGAACGGCAAATTACCCCCCATTCCATACCAATGACAAAGAACAAAAAACAAAGGATAAAGGATAAATGAGTACATTTTTAGAAGTAGACCACATCGATAAAGTTTTTCCTCTTCAGAATGGCAATACCTATGTTGCCCTGAAAAACATTGAACTAAAAATTAAACAAGGCGAATTTATTTCCTTAATTGGACACTCTGGCTGTGGAAAATCGACACTCTTAAATATGGTGGCCGGTTTAGATATGCCAACAAAAGGCGGCGTGATTTTAGAAGGCCGCTGCATCAAAGGGCCGGGCCCAGATCGAATGGTAGTATTTCAAAATTACTCCCTATTGCCTTGGTTGACAGTCCGAGAAAATATTTCCTTAGCAGTGAATCGCGTTTTAAAAGACTTACCCAAAGGTGAACGCAGAGGAATTATTGAGCATCATATTGATATGGTGGGATTGCGTCACGCCGCCGATAAACGCCCAGGGGAATTATCCGGGGGGATGAAACAACGGGTAGCAATTGCACGGGCATTGTCCATTCGTCCGAAAGTATTATTATTAGATGAACCCTTTGGCGCATTAGATGCTTTAACACGGGGAGGTTTGCAAGAAAAATTAATGCAAATCTGCGAAGAAAGTCATGTAACAGCAATTATGGTGACGCATGATGTCGATGAAGCGCTGTTGTTATCAGACAGAATTGTGATGTTAACCAATGGCCCGGAATCGCACATCGGGCAAATTTTAGAAGTGAATATTCCTAGACCCCGGCACCGGTTAGAAGTAGTAAATCATCCCAGTTATTATGCCCTGCGAAATGAGATGATTTATTTTCTTAACCAGCAAAAACGGGATAAACGCCGCAAAGCCAAACAAAAAACCGTATCGGCACCGGCCATTATTTCTGCCAACGGCTTAGAAAAAGTTAATCTCGAATTAGGGTTTATTCCCCTCACAGACTGTGCGCCGTTAGTAGTAGCAAAAGAAAAAGGATTCTTCAAAAAACATGGCCTCGAAGAAGTAAATCTTTGCCGAGAACCAAGCTGGAAAGCCATTTCCGAAGGAGTCGCAACCGGCCGGTTAGATGGGGCTCAAATGGTAGCGGGGATGCCGTTATCAATGACCTTGGGATTAGGAATGGAAAAGCCGTCGCCGGTGGTTACAGCAATGGTTTTAAGTCGCAACGGCAATGCCATTACCCTCAGCAAATCTTTATTTGAAAAAGGCGTTCGCAATTTAAGCGACCTGAAAAAATATATCAATCAATCCCCAGAAAAGCGTCACACTTTCGGGATGGTACACCCCGCCTCAATGCACAATTTGATGCTGCGCTATTGGTTAGCATCAGGGGGAATTGATCCTGATATTGATGTAAATTTAACAGTGATTCCACCGGCCCAAATGGTGGCAAATTTAAAAGCAGGTAATATTGATGGTTATTGTGTCGGAGAACCTTGGAACTCTCGCGCTGTGCATGAAGATTTAGGCTTTGTAATTGCCACCGACCTTGATATCTGGCCCGGACACCCCGAAAAAGTTCTTGGTGTGCGCGAAGAATGGGTCAATCAATACCCAGAAACTCATATTGCTTTAGTTAAAGCACTTTTGGAAGCCTGCGAATATTGCGACGATGTGCGCCACCGCGAAGAAATTGTCAATTTGCTATGCAAACCTGAGTATGTCGGATCAGACCGAATTTACACCCGACCTGGTTTTGCCGCACCTTATGACTATGGCACCGGCGAAAGTCCCCAAATCTTACAACGCTTTAACCAATTCCATTTTGAACAAACCAACTGCCCCGGACGAGTTGAGGGATTATGGATATTAACCCAACTAGCCCGCTGGGGTGTAACACCATTCCCGAAAAACTGGTTAGAAATCCTTGAACGAGTCCGGCGCGTAGACTTGTATGGCGAAGCAGCGCGGCAATTAGGATGGCCGGATAATGAACCAGATCGCCAGTGTTTCGAGTTATTCGATCACATGGTGTTTAATCCAGATGATCCTATAGGCTACTTACAACGCCTCAGCATACACCGCGACATCCGCATCGAAGAAATCATCATTGACGATGTTGCAGGTGAAGTGAAGCAAAAGTCAGCCGCCTAAGTTTTTTGCGATTCTTGGGTGGTCAGTGACCACTCTCTCAGAAAAGACATTTTCATAGCCAATTATCCACTCATCCCCACTCACACCCAGACCTATGCAAACAAAACCCACACTCGTAACCAACCCCACCGGCCTACAGCAAGAACCCGCTGTAAACAAAGAATCTTTCCTCGTCATTAACAACGTTTCCAAAGTGTACCCCACCCCCAAAGGGCCCTACACCGTACTGGAAGATGTCAACTTCACCGCCAAGGAGGGAGAATTTATTTGTGTGATTGGTCACTCTGGGTGTGGCAAATCAACCTTGCTGAATATGGTGTCTGGTTTCAATACCCCCACCACCGGCGAAGTTACCCTCGAAGGCAAACTGATCACTAAACCCGGCCCAGATCGGATGATGGTTTTCCAAAACTATGCCCTTTTGCCTTGGAAAACCGTTTATGAAAATGTCTATCTGGCAGTAAAAACCGCTTTTCCCCAAAAATCTAAAGAAGAAAAAGACAGCATCACCCGCGAACATCTGGAAATGGTGGGCCTCACAGAAGCCGCTAATAAACGCCCCACCCAAATTTCCGGGGGGATGAAACAACGAGTCGCCATTGCTAGGGCTCTTTCCATTCGTCCGAAAATGTTGATTTTAGATGAACCCTTCGGCGCTTTGGATGCGATCACCAAAGAAGAATTGCAAGAAGAATTACTGCAAATTTGGCGCGAGTACCGCGTTACGGTCTTAATGATCACCCATGATATTGATGAAGCGCTGTTTTTAGCCGACCGGCTGGTGATGATGACCAATGGCCCCCATGCGAAAATCGGCGAAGTGTTGGAAATTCCTTTTGCCCGTCCGCGTGTTCGTTCGCAAGTGATGGAAGATCCCCGGTATTATGAATTGCGGAACTATGCTTTAGATTTCCTCTTCCGCCGGTTTGCCCACGATGAAGTGCCCGAAGAAGAGACTAAGCCTGTTAAAGCAGCGGTGCCTTCTGTTGTGCCTTCCGGGGTGCCTTCTACTGTGCCGGTGGTGCACACCAATACTACTCCTACGCCAAAACCTATGTCCACTCAAGAAAAACACGCGGGCCACAGGGATGCCATGATCGTCACGGCTGCAACGGCTGCTCTTTTTGCTTTGGGCGGTGCGTTTCATGGTTTGTCTCAGTTAACCGGCGCTCAGAAAATGGCCTCCACACCGGCTGTCGCCGAAACTGTGGCCACACCTAGCCCAACACCGGCAGCGGTTTCTAGCCCAACACCGGCAGCCATTTCTAGCCCAACACCGGCAGAAACCACCCCTGCGGCAGCCACATCGACGCTGACATCGGCAGAAACCACCCCTGCGGGACAAGAGCAAAAAGCCGAAAAAATTACCGATCCTGCAAAACTGAGCGAATTAAAACAAAAACTCTTTGACAGCATTGATAAAACCTGGCAAACCAGCCCCACTTTTGCCGAAAACTTGGTTTATCGCGTCAAAGTGATGGAAGATGGCACCCTTGGCGCATTTGAAGGAACTTCCCAAACTGCCAAAGATTTTGTCAAAGAAACACCTCTCCAAAGTTTGGTCAAGTCTGGCGCAAATCTTGAAAAAGGGCCGGTGGCTGAGTTTCAAGTTGTTTTCTCTCCCGCTGGAACCCTAGAAGTCAAATAAAAAAACCGGCACCTCCTAACCCCCTTCCCTATAAGAGAAGGGGTAATTTTTCTCTCAAAGTTCTGCTCGCTTGAGGAAAGGCGGGCTAGGCAAAGAGGTTAAATTGCTCTATAAAATCATGTAAAAATGACATTCCCAAAATGCAATAGGCTCATTTTTCTAAAAATTTTGTAAAAACTTATACCAATTGCCGGTCTTAATCAAACTACCTTTAAACCACAAGCAAAAATAAACCTCATTTGAGGTCATCAATGAACACAGACAAAACCTAACGGCAAAACACAACGCCAAAACAATTGGCTGCCGACGATGAAAAATATTTAAATGTAGGGACGATTTTATCAACAAATAAAGACATTTCATGCCCAACTTTAAAACCATCGCCAAAACCAACCCTACAGGCAAACTCCACTGCAAAAAGTCTCAGACAAACAAAATCAAAGACGGGGAAATCTAAACAGAAATTTTAGAGAAAATGAAAGTTCCAGCTTTTTGAATTGAAGCCGTTATCAAAGAAAAAATAACCTTTAAAAGCTAAAACTTTTCTTCCCCGCCCCACTACAAATCTTAGTTTTGGAAACAGCTTCAATGTTAAAAGGCTTACTTTCATTTCAAGGCCGATATCGCATCCTACACCTAACTTGGTTTGCGTTTTTCCTCACCTTTGTCGATTGGTTTAACTTCTCTCCCTTTGCCTCCACCATCGGCAAAGAACTAAACCTCAGCGATCCGCAAATCAAAACCCTCTTAATTTGCAACCTCGCCCTCACCATTCCCGCCCGCATTATTATCGGGATGCTGCTCGATAAATTTGGCCCCAAAATCACCTTTTCTGCACTGCTGATTTTTTCAATTGTTCCTTGTTTTGCCACCGCTGTTTCCCAAAACTTTGGCCAATTAGTCATTGCTCGTTTACTAATGGGAATTGTCGGGGCCGGTTTTGTTGTTGGCATTCGGATGGTGTCTGAATGGTTCCCCCCCAAAGAAATCGGAATTGCCGAAGGAATTTATGGAGGCTGGGGCAATTTTGGAGCCTTTGGGGCCGAATTTGCTCTCCCTATGCTTGCCCTTGCTACCGCATTTATTGGCGGTGGGCAAACAAATTGGCGCTTAACCATTGCCCTCACCGGCATCATTTCCGCTGTTTATGGCTTAATATATTTCCGCAACGCCCTCGATACACCAGAAGGCAAAACTTACCGCCGGCCAAAACGCAGCGGCGGAATGGAAGTAACCAGCCCCAAAAGCTTTTATGCAATGATTTTAAGCAATTTTGGCTTAATCTTTGCCCTGGGTTTATTAACGTGGCGTTTAGCTCAACCAAACATCGGTTTTATTAATACCGAGCAAATGTTTGTGGTTTGGTTGCTGTTAGGAGGGCTGTTTGGTTTCCAAACCTTCAAAGCTTGGCAAATTAACAAAGAAATGCTCGAAGGCAGAAAAACTTACACCCCTGCTGAGCGCTTTCAATTTCGCCAAGTCGGACTGCTGGAATTGTGCTATGTTGTCAGTTTTGGCAGCGAATTAGCAGCAGTATCTATGCTCCCCGGTTTCTTTGAAAACACCTTTAATCTTGATCATGTAACCGCAGCTACCATTGCCGCTACTTATCCGTTTATGAACTTAATTTCTCGCCCAAGTGGGGGATTAATTTCTGATAAACTCGGCAGCCGCAAATGGACAATGACACTGCTTTGTGTCGGCATTGGCGCCGGTTATCTCCTAGCATTTAGTATTAACTCTTCCTGGTCAATTCCTGCCGCGATTGCTGCTACCATGTTCTCGGCTTATTTTGCTCAGGCCGGCTGTGGTGCCACCTACGGTATTGTCCCCTTGATTAAAAAAGAAATCACAGGCCAAATTTCAGGAAATGTTGGCGCCTATGGCAACTTTGGCGGCGTGGTTTATCTAACCTTGTTTAGCTTAACCAATGCTGCTACTTTGTTTCAAACAATGGCCGTCTGCGCTCTGATTTGCGCCGCTTTGTGTGCGTTTTTCCTCAAAGAACCTCAAGGCTCTTTTGCAGCCCATTTTGATGAAGAAATCGTGGGGCCGGTGGCAAATTTCGAGATTTCGCCTCAGATGGGCGAAAATAACCCCATCGTCAAGTAATTTTAATCAAGAAGTCTTGAAATTAAAATTAATCCAATGTTTTAATTTCAAGGTTTTATAATTTATGATTTTATTAAAGCAGTATCCTTCAAACTATGACTGACTCAACGAAAACTCTCTGTCCTTACTGTGGTGTTGGCTGTGGCTTGGAAGTGTCGCCGCCGGCTGAATTAGGCAAGCCGACGAATCGAGATGCTAAAGGCAATCCCATCTGGAAAGTTCGGGGTGATCGTTCTCACCCTTCGAGTCAAGGCATGGTTTGCGTCAAGGGTGCAACTATTGCTGAGGCTATTGATAAAAGCCGGTTATTATACCCGATGATGCGAAATTCTCTTGATGAAGAATTCCGTCGGGTAACTTGGGAAGAAGCCTTAAATGCCATTGTTAACCGCATTCAAACTGTCCGCTTGACTTCTGGCCCTGATGCAATTTGTATGTATGGTTCTGGGCAATTTCAAACCGAAGATTATTATGTTGCCCAAAAGTTAATCAAAGGCTGTCTGGGCACAAATAATTTTGATGCCAATTCTCGTTTATGTATGTCAAGTGCAGTGGCCGGTTATATTCAAAGTTTTGGCTCGGATGGCCCGCCTTGTTGTTATGATGATTTGGAATTAACCGATTGTGCGTTCTTAATTGGCACGAATACGGCAGAATGTCACCCGATTATTTATAACCGGCTCCGCAAACATCATAAAAAGAATAAAAATGTCAAAATGATTGTGGTTGATCCGCGTCGCACGACCACAGCAGAAGATGCGGATCTGCATTTAGCTATTCGTCCGGGCACAGACATTGATTTACTCAACGGCATTGCTTTTCTTTTGATGCGTTGGGGAATGTTTGATTCGGCTTTTATTGATGAATGTACCGCCAATTTCCCGGCTTTTGCTGAGGTAATTCGTCATTATCCGCCGGAATTGGTGGCTCGCAAATGTGGCATCCGTATGGATGATTTGGAACTGGCTGCCCGTTATTGGGGCGAGTCGAAGCGGGTTTTATCAATGTGGTCGATGGGTGTTAATCAGTCGAGCGAAGGGACGGCAAAAGTTCGCAATATTATTAATTTACACCTGATGACCGGCCAAATAGGTAAACCCGGTAGCGGCCCGTTTTCTTTAACCGGCCAACCAAATGCAATGGGTGGTAGAGAAGCCGGTGGTTTAGCCAATCTTTTACCCGGATATCGTTTAGTAAAAAATCCCGAACATCGCGCCGAAGTTGAGCAATTTTGGGGTTTAAAAGCCGGTCAAATTTCCCCAGAAATTGGCTTAACTGTTTGGGAAATGATCCAAGGTTTAGAAACAGGGAATGTGGGTTTCTTGTGGATTGCAGCCACAAATCCCGCCGTCAGTATGCCCGATTTAGAACGCACAAAAGCCGCCTTAAAAAAATCTCCGTTTACTGTTTATCAAGATGCTTATTATCCCACCGAAACCGCAGCTTATGCTCATGTTTTATTACCGGCTGCTCAGTGGGGTGAAAAAACCGGCATTATGACGAATTCTGAACGCCGCGTTACTTTATGTTCTGCATTTCGGGAGCCGGTGGGGCAAGCTCGTCCAGATTGGGCAATTTTTGCAGAAGTTGGTCGCCGGCTTGGTTTTGCCGATAAGTTTACCTTTACCACTTCCGCTGAAGTTTATGCCGAATTTGTGGGCTTGACAAAAGGCAGACCTTGTGATATGGCTGGCTTGTCTCACGAATTGCTCAAACAAGAAGGCGCGCAGCATTGGCCTTTTCCGGCAGGAATTCGGCGGAAAGACTCGGCGCGACTTTACACAGATTTTCACTTTCATACACCGGATGGACGGGCCAGGTTTGGGGCGTATCATTCGCGGGGTTTAGCGGAACCGCCCGATCCTGAGTATCCGTTGGTGTTGACAGTGGGCCGGCTTTACGGCCATTGGCACACGCAAACCCGCACCGGCAGAATTGAAAAAATTTGCCAAATGCACCCACAACCGTTTTTAGAAATTCACCCGCGTGATGCTCAAAAATTGGCCATTCAGGAGGATGATTGGGTGGCAGTACGTTCGCGGCGCGGTTGGGCGAAATTTCAGGCAAAAGTGACCTCAGCAATTTCGCCTGGGACGGTGTTTGTCCCTATGCACTGGGGGGCGTTGTGGGCTGAAAATGCCGAAGCAAATGCTCTGACTCATCCAGAGGCGTGTCCCGACTCGAAACAGCCTGAGTTAAAAGCTTGTGCGGTACGGGTGGTGCGTGTTGGGGCAGAAGTGATGGAAACTGTAGAGCAAGCAGTATTTTCTTCGATTAGCTAAACATTTTTGGAGGGGCGGGTTCTCCGAAATACTGGTTAAGAAAAACTGCTTCTTAAGCCCCGTCCCCCCTCTTACAAATGACAAATGACCAATAACAAATGACAAACTTTTTTGCCTTTGAAGCTGATTTTGTGGATTCTTTGCGCTGCATTCCGATGGGAGTGCGGTTAAAGTTAGATAGTTGTGGCATAAAGTTAAAATTGCCGCAGTGGAATAAGTTTAGTGAAGCAGACCGGCAGGCGTTGGTAGAGATGCCTTGTCTGTCGGATGAAGATGTAGAAAATTATCGCCGGTTTTTGCATAATTTGGTTTTGGAAAGAACGGCAACAGTGGCAAGTGAGTTGCCTATTGATGAAAATCCGGCTTGGTTAAATGAAGAAGAGGTGCCGGTTTCTGTTGTAGAAAAAGCGGCAGAGTTTGGGTTAAATTTGACCTTGGAAAAATGGCAAAAGTTGAGTGCTTTACAACGCTTTGCTTTGATTAAGTTGAGCCGTTCTGGTCACGAAAATAATAATTTTTTACCGGCACTTAAAGAGTTTGGTTTGGTGGTTTAAAATTGTGTTGGGGTTATTGTTGGTAAATGATTCTTGACAAATGACGCATTATATATATCTACACGGCTTCGCCTCTAGTCCCTTGTCAGCAAAAGCAGTTGATATTAAACAACGTTTTGCTAAGCGGGGGATTGATTTAAAGGTTCCTGATCTCAATCAAAATGATTTTTCTGGGTTAACTTTAAGCCGGCAACTTCAACAAGTGGCGGCAGAATTTTCATCCCCACCCCTACCTACTGTTATTATTGGTTCAAGTTTTGGCGGTTTAACGGCGGCTTGGCTGGCGGAAAAATACCCCCAAGTTGAACGTATTATTTTATTGGCACCGGCTTTTGGGTTTTTGAATCATTGGAGGGCGAAACTTGGTAAAGAAAAATTAGAAGAATGGGAAAGGGAAGGTGTTTTGCCGGTTTATCATTATGGCAAAAAGCAAATGTTGCCGTTGAAATATGAATTCTTCAAAGATTGCGCGGGGTATGCGGAGGGCGGCTTAGGGCGAAAAGTGCCTACTTTAATTTTGCATGGAATTGATGATGATGTGATTCCAATTCAATCCAGCCGCGACTATGCAAAATCCCGTAATTGGGTGGAAGTGGTGGAATTAAAGAGTGATCATCCGCTTGGGGATGTAGTACCCCAAATTTGGCAGGAAATAGGCCGGTTTTGTGAATTAGAGGCGGAAAGTTAAGCGATATCTGGGGGTGAGGCGAAGTGGGAGCAAAAATTTTTTACTTTCGTAAAGAAAAATGTAATTTTCGTCACATAACACCCCCTAAAAAAGACAGGCAGCAGGTGAGACGGTTTAGCGTAGAATTTACAAAATCATGCAATTATGCAATTATCACCGTAGATCAGATCGCTTTGGTCTTCCAAAATCTCAATGTTAAAAACAAAGTTACTGCTGTTAATGTTTGCCGTAGGTGCCATCAATGTTTGTTTGCTGTCGGGGGTACCGTCGGCAATTGCCCAAAATGCCTCATCTTCGAGTGGCTGGACGCTTGATTGTAGCACCGGCACTTGCACTCGCACTTATATGGGGGCAAATTTTGCTACAACTTCGGCACACAAGTCTATTCCTGAACCAAGTTTAGTTTTGGGAATTATGACTGTGGGTGGAGTGATGTTGGCGTGCAAAAAAAAGCGCATATCATCACGAAGTGGCAACAAAAAGCTAAGTTGAGCAAGTTAAGATGGGCTATTTTTTGGGGATAGATGGTGGCGGCACAAAAACCGTGTGTGTTTTGATGGATCGCACGGCTAATGTTCTGGGACGTGGAGAGGCCGGTGCTTCTAATTATCAATCTGTTGGTTTAGAGAGGGCCGGTTTGTCTATTTATGATTCTATTTATCAAGCTTTAGCAAGTTTTAATGGGAATTTAAATGCAGTTGAAATTGATGGAATTTGTTTAGGTTTGGCGGGGGCTGGCCGGCCTGAAGATGTGGAAATTTTGCAATGTTTATTGAGAGATTTACAAGAAAAAAAAGAGTTGCCGGTTGTTTGGAATTTAAAGGAAAGTTCTACGATTATTTGTAATGATTGTGAGATTGCTTTGACGGGGGGTGTGGGTGAGCCGGTGGGGGTTGTGGCGATTGCGGGGACTGGTGCTATTTGTTATGGACGTAATAGAAAAGGTGTTACACAAAGAGCGAGTGGATGGGGTTATATTTTGGGAGATGAGGGTGGTGGTTATGATATTGCGCTTAGGGGTTTAAAGGCGGTGGTTCGCAGTTATGATGGACGGGAAAAACCGACAATTTTAATGGAGAAGTTAATAAAAAAGTTGGATTTAAAGAGTGTTGAAAGTTTAATTGAGGTGGTGTACCGGCGCGGTTGGGGTGTGAGGGAAATTGCCGGTTTGGCGGTGGTAGTGGGGGAAGCGGCGGCGGAAGGTGATGTGGTGGCGAATGAGATTATTAATGATGTGGTGGAGGAGTTAGTTTTGGCGGTTAAAGTGGTTGGTGAGAAGTTGTTTTTAGAGCCAGAAAGTTTTGATGTGGTGACGGTGGGGGGAGTGTGGCGAGGGATGGCTGATTTGCGGGAGAATTTTGTGGGAAAGTTGGCAGAAATTATGCCTAATGCGAGGGTAATTTGGGCGAAAAATGAGCCTGCTTTTGGGGCCGGTTTGTTGGCTATTCGGGGATAGTTGGGGCCGGTATGGGGGGTGGGCAATCACAGCAATTAGGATAATGGATAATCGCGGGCAAGATGCCCGCGCCACTGATGGCTGGGTAATCGCGGGCACCCTTCCGGTGCCAGGGATGCCTGTGCTACTCAAGGTAGTATATCTACTTAAAGAAACCGGGTTTCTTGCCTTTAGTTATATCACATAGGATTTATAGAGTATGTTTTTCGCGGCATTTGCGGCTGCCAGTAATACCAATTCAAAATTCAAAATTCAAAATTCATAGGAGGCACAGTCCGAAAAATAAGGAGGGATTTTAATTTGCTATGAGTAATAAGCCTAAAATTCCCGTAGATGCAGAGACACCCATCGCGGCATATTGCCAAACTTAAAGAACTTTGTGAGCGGATGGGATCGCCATATTGCCGATTTAGATGCCATCAATGAGCGTTTAGAGGAGCAATATCATGCACAGTGCGCCCTTGTGCTTTACACCGGCGCATGGCAGAACGAAAAGCTGCAAACCAAAACGCCTCGGTTTCAAAGATAGAAGTTTAATTTCTGTTTGATAAAAAGCAAGAAATTACAAAGTTACAAATTATAGAAATTTCTGGCCTGTTTATGCTTAATGAGCGGAGAAATGGGGCAAGTTTAAAATCTTATCAAAGCCAATTTTATTATGCCCCATTTTTTATTAAAGCCCCTAATACCAGTGGCTTAGTCAGTGTAGGTGCGTTCTTCGCGTCGTTCAGAAAAAAGAGAAATTTGGGGCGGTTGAAAATTCTTAAAATGGCATAGAGGGCAGGTTACAAAATTGTATTTTACATTTATTATTCTTCATAAAACTTCGTGATTCTTTACCTCAAAGAGAATACTTTTTCTTGACATTCTTCCTCAGAGGCGTGTTAAATTAGTTGCGTTCGTTACCTAGCTGATTTTGCAATATCCCATAACCCTTACTCAGCAAAAAGCTAGATCAGTAGCCACAGCTACCATTGAAAACATAAATCCCAGTATCTACAATTAGAGGACAACTATTATGGCAGAGCGAAAGTTTAGAATCTTAGCCCTTGATGGCGGCGGTATTCGGGGAGTTATTACTGCCAAAATCTTAGAAAGAGTGCAAGAAAAAATTGGAAAACCTTTAAATGAATATTTTGACTTAATTGCTGGTACCTCCACCGGCTCCATTTTAGCCGCAGGTCTGGTACTCGGTATCCCTCCAGAAGAACTAATTAAGATATATCGAGATCGAGGAAAAGAAATTTTTAGCTCCAGTTTTTTTAGACAAAAATTCAGTTACTGGCTGAATCAACCTAAATATTCCAACGACGGCCTTAAAAAAATTTTAAAAGACTACTTTGGCGAGATTTTGTTGGAAAATTTAAGAGAAGAGTCAAAGATATGGTCGAAGCAACATTTTCCTAATTCTAATCCCAATCCCAAGGCAAGATTACTCATCCTAGCCTATAGTACCAGTCAGCGATATACCAGTTTTTTTCTAAGCCCATTCGTAGATGAAAATCCTTGGTATAAAGGTGCGAAATTATGGGAAGTTTGCTTAGTTTCAGCCTCCGCTCCCACGTTTTTTCCTCCGTATAAATTTAACTTATCGCAAGATTTCTCAGCAAACTTTAGCACGGACGGCCCAGCAGAATATACCTTTGTCGATGGTGGAGTTGCAGCAAATAATCCATCTTTAGCAGCCTTAGTACATACACTAGACATTGAAAAAATAGATGGACAAAAGATAAAACTAGAAGATATTGCCTTGCTTTCAATCGGCACCGGAAGAACCACCGAACCCTTAGAATTTGAAAAAGTTAATAGTTGGGGCGCTTTAGGTTGGGCTTCACATATTCCCGATGTATTTATGGGTGGGCAGTTTCAAATTACAGCCGATCTTTGCGCTCAGTTAATTTGCTCTGTAAATCCCAATGGATATTTGCGACTTCAGTTTCCACTCAACAAGCAATATAAGTTGAAAGAAGGAGGAAAAACCGTTCGTTTGCCCAAAGATGAACAAGTTAATGCCTACACTAATGAATACTTAGATGAAGCAATGGATCGGGCTGATGTACCACATTTAGATAATTTAATTAAAACCGCTACTGCGTATTTAAATTATCCAAAGGAGGATTATTGTACGTTTGATGGCGTCAAGTGTTCAATAGATAAGTCAATTGAGAAATTTATTGAAGTCAACAGATAACTATGCAAGTCCAATTTGGCAGCATCTAACGTTGGTTGAATTTCTCCATTGTAACCTTCCTCTAATCTTAGAGAGAAGGTTAAAATTTTTTTAGGTACAGCAACAGGAAATATTAAATATTTATCAAATTTTTATACTAAATCCGATTTATATAGGGTTTTTTGTTCGTTTTGGCAGATGTTAAGCAGGCATCCTGGCTGCTTTACAAATGTTGAAAGTTGAAAGTTGAAGTAGAAGGATGCCGAAATAGATAGATTTTAAACCGCATTTATTATTAGCTAAATCTTCCCACTATTTTTGTAAAAATTATTCCATTTTTTTTGACGGTTCAATTATCTTAAGAAAGAAAGTTAAATGCCTTTGTCCTATAAAATTTAACAATTTGTTGAGATTTGACAAAAAACCAAAATTTATCAGAAAGCACCGCAAAGGCGATAATAGAAAAAGATGCCCTTACATAGCCGAAGCCATGCAGACACGCGACCGCAACATTCAAAACCTAACCACTCCAGAACAAACACCGGCCCGTACCGCCACAGTCAGCCGCACCACCGGCGAAACCGACGTCCAAGTATCCATCAACCTCGACGGCACCGGCACCTGTCACTCCCAAACCGGCATCCCCTTCCTCGACCACATGATCCATCAAATCGCCTCACATGGATTAATCGACATCGACGTGCGAGCCACCGGCGACACTCACATAGACGACCACCACACCAACGAAGACGTCGGCATCACCCTCGGCCAAGCCCTCACCAAAGCCCTTGGAGACCGCAAAGGCATCGTCCGTTTCGGGCATTTTGTCGCCCCCCTCGATGAAAGCCTCATCCAAGTTGCCCTCGACTTTTCTGGGCGCCCACACCTCAGCTACGGCTTACAAATTCCCACCCACCGCGTAGGTACTTACGATACTCAACTTGTGCGTGAGTTTTTTGTAGCCGTCGTTAACCACTCACAAATGACATTACACATACGCCAACTCGACGGCATCAACTCACATCATATCATCGAAGCCACCTTCAAAGCCTTTGCACGAGCAATGCGAATGGCCGTCGAAATTGACCCCCGCCGCGCCGGCACCATCCCCAGTTCCAAAGGCGTTTTGTAAATAAAAAATCAACAAAAAATCATGCTCTCTTTCATTCGTTCAGACTTAAATCAACTTCGCGCCTACACCCCCCACCCAGGAGGCAAAGATGGCGAGCCGGTAGCGGCAATAATTGACCGGCTTGATACCAACGAATGCCCCTACGACTTACCAGAAGAAATCAAACAAAAACTCGCCTTTAACTTTGAGCAAGCTATCGAATCAAACCGCTATCCCGACGGCGGACACGCCACCCTTAAACAAGCAATTTCCGAATATGTAAATGAGGCCGGTGCTAACACCAACTCAGCTAACATTTCCATAGGAAACGGTTCCGACGAATTAATTCGCTCAATCTTAATTGCCACCTGTGTCGGCGGTGAAGGCTCAATTTTAGTAGCCAATCCAACCTTTTCAATGTATGGAATTTTAGCGCAAACCTTGGGCGTGCCGGTTATTTCCGTTGGGCGAAATGAATCAAATTTTGAAATAGACTTGCAAGCCGCCCAGCAAGCAATAGAAACATCCCAAAACCTGCCGGTGCGAGTCGTCTTTGTTGTACATCCCAACTCCCCCACCGCCAACGCCTTAAGCGAAAATGAAATAAACTGGCTGAAAAACCTACCCCAAAATATCTTAGTCGTCATTGATGAAGCCTACTTTGAATTCAGCCAAATTAGCCTAGTTAAAGAACTTCCCCAACATCCAAACTGGATTATTTTACGGACATTTTCTAAAGCATTTCGCCTCGCAGCACACCGCATCGGCTATGCCATAGCAAACCCCGAAATAATCGGCATTTTAGAAAAAGTCCGCTTGCCCTATAATTTACCTAGTTTCACTCAAACCGCCGCCCAAATTTGCCTAGCAAATCGGCAGATTTTGTTATCCGTCATTCCCGAAATTATTAGCGAAAAAAACCGATTAATTCCGGAACTTTCGCAACTGCAAAAGCTGCAAATTTGGCCTAGTGATGCTAACTTTATTTACCTGCGAATCAAAGACGCAGAAGAGCAAGAAAAAAGCCTTACCAAACTAACCGCAGAACTGAAAAAACAAGGAACCCTCGTGCGGCACACCGGCGGCGGAATTCGTCTCACCGTTGGCACACCAGAAGAAAATACCCGCAGCCTCGAACATTTGCAAGCGGTTTTGCAAAATTGAGAAAAAGTCAAAATGCCAACCGGCGGGGGGGTTAGGGTAAAATAGGCATTTTGAGTGTCTCCCTCACCCCCAAATTTTGCTCCCCCATCAAAAAATCCTGATAGACAATCGGCACGAACAGAATAAAATGAGAGTGCTTGAATTTGCCTAAGTAATAACAATTTAATCCAGGTTTTCCCTTATGCCAAAGGTCATCAAAACCGTCCGAGAGACATTTTTTAAGCAGAAACCGCTTCAGTCAGCGGATCTTCCCGACACCGAAAAACTGATTGTAAACGCCGGCCAAGAATTTGAATTGCACTCCTATACCATCGTTCGCAATCATATTCGCTTTGCCCTTGCCAAAGATTCGCTCAAAGGTTTTAACACTTGGTATGCTTTTACCCAGCACGTTCAAATTACTGAGGTGAGCAATAAAACTGGGGGGGGCAATCCAACTGGGGGGGGCAATCCAACTACGGGGGGCAATCCAACTACGGGGGGCAATCCAACTGGGGGGGGCAATCAAACCGCCGTCGTTGAGCCAAAACCCAAACCCACCGTTATTCAGCCAAAACCCAGACCGGCGTCCGTCCGCTTACCAGTACCCTATAAATCGCAACTTGATAACTGGTATAACCCCACCGGCTCCTGTAATGTTACCTCGATAGCGATGTGTTTAGAATACCTGAAAACACCGCGCCGCAAGACTTCAGGACAATTTGAAGATGAGTTATATCAATATGCTATCAATAAAGGATATAGCCGATGGGAGGGGCCGGATTTAGCTAAGATTGTCAGAGATTATGGCCGCAGAGACAAATATACCAGAGCCGGCACTATTGAAGGCGTCAAAGATTGGCTGGCCGGTGGCAACCCTGCCGTTATACATGGTTACTTTACCTCTTTCGGACACATCATCGTCGTTGTTGGCTATGATGACGACGGCTTCATCGTCCACGATCCTTACGGTGAATGGTTCCCCGACGGCTACCGCACCGACCTCAGCGGAGCCTATTTGCACTATTCCTACCGCTTAATTCGCCGTACCTGCATCCCCGATGGCGAGTTCTGGGTACATTATATATCTCGGTAATTTGTCATTTGTCATTTTTCCTCCCCCCTTAAAAAGGGGGGTTAGGGGGGGTCAAGGGGGGTCATTTGACGAAGGACTAAGGACTAAGGACAAATGACCAAAAAAAGGTAAAATTAGCACCCAGACGAAAATTAAAACTCAACAATTGCAGATGACTTATTGCCTCGGTATTCTGTCTCGTTTTGGTTTAGTAATGGCGGCAGACTCTCGCACAAATGCCGGTGTAGATTACATTTCTACATATCAAAAAATGTTTGATTTTTCTAATCCCGGTGAGCGAGTTTTGATGATTTGTACCTCTGGCAACTTATCTATTACCCAAGCCGTTATTACCATGCTGCGAAAAGACTTGCGAGTGCAAGAAGAAATAAATTTGCACAGCTTGCAAAGTATGTATGAAGTAGCTCGCTATATTGGCAGCAAAAGTCGGCAAATCATCGAACAGGATAAACCTTGGTTAAAACAAGACGGAATTAACGCCCAAGCGAGTATGCTTCTCGGCGGTCAAATTAAAGGCGAAGACCCTGAACTCTACATGATTTATACTCAGGGAAACTGCATTCACGCCTCCAAAGAAACACCGTTTTTACAAATTGGTGAAACCAAATATGGTAAACCAATATTAGACCGTACCTTAAGTTTTAATACCTCTTTAGAAGCGGCGGCAAAATGTGCTTTGCTTTCCATAGATTCAACCATGAAATCAAACATTTCTGTCGGCCCGCCGATTAATTTAATGATGTATGAAACAGATAGTTTTGCCATTCGCCACCAGCTACAATTGCGTCTCGGAGATCCTTATCTCGCCAAAATTCGCAAGCTTTGGGAAGAACACCTAAAAACAGCTTTTGATGATATGCCTAATATTGATTGGCAACATGAAGAACAAAGCCAGCCGGATCAAATGATTGATTAAAAATATAGGTTGGGTTTCATAACCCAGCCAGCCTCTTTCCACTCTCGTAAAATCGGGATATTTTCGTATTGTTCTGGGCGGATCATTTCCCTGTTTAAACCTTGGGGACGCGGGTAAGTTGTCTTGGTTTCAATAATATCAAACGGCGTAATAATCCAATTTAAAGGCCAGTCGTGATCCTCGATAGGTAAACGGGAATTTTCCACAATTTGTAAACGGTGAACCGCAGTTACAATCGGTGTTTTTTCTGTAATTAAGCCAAATTCTGCTAACATTGCTAACTCTAAATCAGCAAACCCTGCACCTTTGCCGGTTCTTCCACCATTTCGCGTCACCGCAACACATCCAACGGTTACTAAATCAACCGGCAGCATTTCTTCAAAACTTACCAATCTTCCATAACTCAACGCTTTTTTAGCAATAGCAGCTTCCTCCAAAGAAATATTCCTTTGCTGCAAATTTTCTGCTGTTAACTCAACAAAACACCGGCGCGTTGTTAACTGCGGAACCGCCATATATAAGCGCTTTCCATCTTGCAAAGCACGCAAACGAATCGGCATACAGGGAGAATCGGGATTACATTTAATCACATTTGCTTCCTGCCAAATAGATAAACCGGCCAGCTTTTCCGCAGCCTTTTCGCAGCCTTTAAAATTAGGAATATGGCCCTGTGGATTCCGCAGACAAATATTCTCTTTGTAAAGCAATGACCAAATTTCTGCCCTTAAACGGTCTTTTTGTTGGTGTCGTCCTTGCCATTTATTACTGGGAGGTATAAACATTTTTCGGGAAAGTAAAAGTGCAATAAAATATTAACAAAACTCTGAACTCATAACAATAAGGAGTCCCCACCGTGTTAATTTTAGCCCTTGATTTTGGCGGCACAAAACTTGCCGCAGCCGTTGTAAAAAAAGGCGACCGGCACTTTCAATCCTACCAGCGCACCCTCTCACCTCCCAAAGCCAACAGCAGCACAGATATTCAAATTATGCGCTCATTGGCCCTGGAATTATTAAACGGCGAGAAACCGGCAGCCATTGGCGTTAGTTTTGGTGGGCCGGTGGATTTTAAAACCGGCACCGTTCGCCTTTCCCATCACGTTGACGGTTGGGAAAACACCCCCCTCAAACAAATCCTTGAAAATGAATTTCAAGCCCCCGCCAGCGTTGATAATGATGCCAATGTTGCCGCCCTTGGCGAACACCGTTATGGGGCCGGTATCAATTACGAAAGCCTCTGTTATATCACCGTCAGCACAGGAGTAGGAGGCGGTTGGATACTTAACAGCAAACCTTGGCGAGGTAGTGGAGGAATGGCCGGTGAAATTGGCCATACAGTTGTTGATCCTTCGGGCCCCCTTTGCCTTTGTGGAAAACGCGGATGTGTCGAGCGATTAGCATCTGGCCCTTACATGGCCCAAGAAGCCAGAACCCGCTTACAAATCGATTTGAATTGTGGGCATATTCTGCGAAGAATCTGCCAATACCAACCAGAAAATATTACAGGATTACTAATAAATCAAGCCGCAGAAAACGGCGATAAAATTGCTATTGAAATCTTAAAAAAAGCCGGTTGGGCTTTGGGAGTTGGCATTGGCAACGCAGCCAATTTAATCAACCCTCAACGCTTTATTTTAGGAGGCGGAGTCACAAAAGCCGGCCCGCATTTTTGGGAAACTGTGCAGCAAGTCGCCAGACAAATTGCTTTACCAGAAGTTGAGTTTGAAATTGTAAGCGCCGCCTTGGGTGATGAAGCGCCGCTGTGGGGTGCAGTTGCTATGGCAGAAGATTTATTAAATAAAAGCAGCGAATAGTTAGAATACCAGATCCGATTTACACAAAGCCGGAAAGACGTAAAGCGCGGAAAGACGTAAAGCGAGGAACGTCTCTACATCTGCGTTTATCTGCTATAGGATGCGGTTAAAAAAACCCCAACAAAAAGAGCCTATTAAAATCGGCTTTGTTATAACGCAGGCAAAATGTCAACCCCCCAGAGGTAAGGATATCGGATTTGGGAGAAAAGATATTAGCAAAAAAAATTGCCCCTCGCGTTGCCAACAGAGGGGCGTAAAAAATTGAGATTTTTAACAAGTTAATAATATAAAATCCTTGTTTTTTTGATTTGATGGCATTTTGGACAGGGGAAGTTAGGAAACACCGGCCGGTACGGCTTCTGATTGAGGGGATAAATTAACAACTTCTTCCACATCTTCCCAAGTTGAACTAAAAGGAGAAACCGCCAAAGAACAAGCTTTCCAGCTTCCTTGCACCTGCACATCAAGTTGCTGACAATAGCCACCCCGGCGCCCTTCAATGCCATAAAATCGGCAGTGGCGGCAAGTCGAAGCCAAACTTATGCGGTTATTCATAAAATTTTTTACAGATGAGAAGGTTTGTATTACAGTATGAACGTTCTCCGTCGGTTGGTTGGTAGTTTAGGTATCATTTCGGGCCGTCAAATATTAAAAAATTATGTAATTTAAGATTTAGCCAAAAATTAGTGATCCCCGTCACATTTTCATAGCGATCTCATTCACTAGAAACCTGCCGATAGCTTCAGGGAATTTTATTTAAAAGCCGGCTATTCAGCCAGAAGCACAAAAAGCCGGCCCCATCATTTAGATCACAAAATTTCCACTTCCCAAGATTTCCCACAATTGCTGATCAGTAAAATCAGGAATAGTTATAGAAGCACCGGCCTCAATCAAAAGAGCCGGCTCATGGCTAGAAGTCACCCCCACCGTAAAAATTCCAGCCCCGGCAGCCGAGCGAATACCAGAAGGCGAATCCTCAAAAGCAATAGCCTCAGAAGCAGAAACACCTAACTGTTTCAAAGCCAATAAATAAGGAGCCGGATCAGGCTTCCCCACCGGCAACTCCGAAGCCAAAATCACCGGCTCAAACTTATCCTCAACCTTCAAAACCCCCAACATAAACTCAACATTTTCGCGCGGAGCATTCGTCACCAAAGCCACTTTTAACCCTGAATCTTCCACCCATTGCAACAACTCCATCAAACCAGAAATCGGTTGAAGATCAAGAGCAATACGGCGAAAATAAGCCTCCTTTTCATCAGCCACCCGTTGACCTTCTGCCGCAGAAAGTTGAGGTAAAATATCAGCAACAATCACAGGATTAAGCCGGCCACTAATTTTAGCCTTATAAAACTCATCATCAATTTCTAACCCATAATTTCGCAAAAACTCTTGCCAAGTCAAAAAATGGATCGGGTCAGTATTCGCCAAAGTCCCATCCAAATCAAAAAGAGCAGCCTTTAACATATAACTCATCCTTACCTAGTGCATCGTTCATTGTTCCTGTTTCCTCAAAAAAAAACAATACCCTCGGCACCATATAACCAGCAAAACCTTAAAAAAAAGCCTTTTTGCATCCCTGGCTATCTACTCATTTTAAATACAAAAATACACAGAGAAAAAAATACTCTGTGTACCTTTTGGCAACAATTCTAGGGGGATCAGAAAAACCTTAAAACCAAGTCCCACACATAGAATCAACAACAGACGCCGGCTTATCTTGATTTTTTTCCCTACAAATCAAAACCTTAGCCAAACGTTGCTCCGAATAAAAGCGATGAGCAAACCACCCCAGCGGAGCACCCAAAATCAGCGCGCCCAAAATCACACCCGTAATCAAACTCTGAATTAAATTATGTCTCTTAATGGTATTTTCTGTCATCATCATTACCCTTAAATAAACTCACCTTTTTATAAAGAAAACAAATTTTTAAAAAACCTCCTTCCCCCAAAATGCTTATTTTTGGCTATTTTTAACTATGCCGATAGAAAGGATTAAGAGAAATTTGGATTTTAGATTTTAGATTTTAGATGAAAACAAACCAGTCGGATAAAGGATTTCAGGCTTTTGATATCTATCATTTTTTTTGCAAAACTGGAGAAGCTATTTTTTTAACCGAAAACCCCCTGAGTCTGGTAACGTCTAAACAAGCGTGAAATCATCGACAATCGAGGCAGAATGTTAAATTACGATGTCATCGTCTGCGGAGCAGGGCCAGCCGGTGCAAGCGCAGCAGCAGCAGCAGCCAGTCAAGGCTTAAAAGTCGCCCTCCTTGAAAAACAACCCCTACCGCGTCACAAAACCTGCGGCGGCGGAATGCCTATGGTAGTCGGAGACGTACTCAAAAACATTGCACCCGATGCTTTTGTGGAGTCACAAGTGCGCTATATGCGCCACACATGGATGTTTAATGAAGCCTACTTAGCAGATATCAATCCCCCCGGCACCTCTCCCGATATTTGTTTATGGATGGTACAGCGGTCAATTTTTGATAACGCACTCGCACAAAGAGCAGTAAAAGCCGGTGCAGAATTACGAGATAATTTAGCAGTAAAAAGCATCGAAATTGAACCAGACGGCGCCATCGTGCGAGCCTCATCCATGAAAACCGGCACCAATTTTGAAGCCAAAGCCAAACACATCATCGGTGCCGATGGTGCCAGCGGCATCACAGCAAAAATTGCCAACTTACGCCGCAAAAAAGCAATGGCAATCGCTATCGAAATTGAACATCCCTACGACTGGAAAAATAACCATCCCGATGTCACGCCAGAAATTATCCATTTAGAATATGGAGCAATAAAAAACGGTTATGCCTGGATATTTCCCAAAGCAGATCACTTAAATATCGGGGCCGGTTTATTCCATCAAGGTATGTGGAAATCTCGCTCTAATATTGAAATAAGGGCCGATTTAGAAAAAGCTATTTTCAATTACCTAGACTTATTTGGCATTGCCTACCAACCCGAAAAAATGAAATTTCATGGCCATCCCTTACCGCTTTGGCAAGGCAAAGAACAACGCCACACCCCCGATGAAAGAATCTTATTAGCAGGAGATGCAGCAGGCTTAATTAACCCCCTCTTTGGCGACGGCATTTTACACGCCATCAAAAGCGGTTTAATAGCTGCTGAATGCGTCGCTCAAAACGACGTCAAAAATTATAGCCAGCGCATCAATTCTGAGTTTGCACCAAAATTTGAGCCGGCCTCAAAATTAGCGAGTTTCTTTTACAAAATGCCGCATTTATGTTACCAATACGGCGTTAAACGCCCCAATGCAACCCGTATTGCTGCACGCCTCTTGATGGACGAACTTGATTTTAATGATATGACAGGCCGGTTTATGGGAAGAATTGGTAAAGCCATGATTGGTTAATTTGTTAGGGTGGGTTTTGCCCACCGGCCCCCCAATTCCTAATTTTAAATAACCCAAAAATATGACAAATAAATCTTGTGGAGTCATCGCCACCGGCCACCCAAAAACAGCAGAAGCCGGCCAAGAAATCTTAAAACAAGGAGGCAACGCCTTTGATGCAGCCATCGCCGCAATATTAGCCTCCTTTGTCGCCGAACCCATGTTAACCTCCGTCGCGGGAGGCGGGTTTCTTTTAGCACATACCCACAAAAACCAAAATATTCTCTTTGACTTTTTCACCCAAACACCGCGCCACAAAAAACTCATTTCCGAACTTAATTTTTATCCCATTTATGCCAACTTTGGTACAACCCTCCAAGAATTTCATATCGGCTTAGGATCAATGGCAGTCCCCGGAAACTTAGCCGGCCTTTTTCATATTCACAAAAGATTAGCAACCTTACCCTTTAAAACTCTTGCTGAACCGGCCATTCACTACGCCCAAAATGGCATAGAAATGGAACCCTTTCAAGCCTATTGTTTAAACACCCTACTCAAACCCATAATGATCGCCACCCCAGAAGCAGCAAAAGTCTTTGCCCCAAAAGGCAACTTATTGCAAACCGGCGACAAATTAATAATGAAAGATTTAGCAGCAACTTTAACTTATTTAGCCGAAAAAGGCGACAGAGAATTTTACGAAGGAGAAATCGCCCATCAACTCATCAAAGACTGTCAACAACAAGGCGGACACCTAACCCTAGAAGACTTAAAAAATTACCAAGTTATTGAAAGAAACCCCCTCTTAATTAACTATCGCGGCAACAGCTTTTTAACCAACCCTCCCCCAAGTTCCGGCGGCGCCCTCATAGCCTTTGCCTTAGAACTTTTATCCCAACTTGATTTAACCACAGTTGAATTTGGCAGCAGCCGGCATTTACAGATTTTAGCAGAAGTAATGCGCCTGACAAATCAAGCCAGAAAAGCCAACCTTGACGGCAATCTTTATCAAGAAAACATTGCCCAAAAATTTATAGATCCTGCCAACCTAACCCCCTACGAACAAGCCTTAAAACAAACAGTCAATAAATGGGGAAGCACCACCCATATCAGCATCGTAGATAAATTTGGAAATGCTGCCAGCGTCACCACATCTAACGGCGAAGGTTCCGGTTATATGATACCCGGCACTGCTATCATGGTTAATAATATGTTAGGTGAAGAAGATTTAAACCCCCAAGGCTTCCATCAATGGCCCGAAAATGTCCGCATTTCTTCCATGATGGCTCCCACCTTGGTTTTAAAAGATAACTTGCCAGAAATCGTTTTAGGTTCCGGTGGATCAAACAGAATTAGAACCGCAATATTTCAAGTGATTTCTAATATAATTGACTTTAAAATGCCCGTCGCAGAAGCCGTCAACAGTCCGCGAACCCATTGGGAAAACGACACCTTTCACCTAGAGCCAGGATTTGATACTGAAGCGATTAAAACTACCCGTTTTAGTGAAAATACAAACTTAGTTTTATGGCAGGAAAAAAATATGTTTTTTGGCGGCGTTCATACCATCCTCTCAACACCAGAACTGATCAGCGGAGCCGGAGATCCCAGACGCGCCGGGGCTGTGAGAAAGGTTCACGAGTGAATTTATAATCATCTTTATCAGCTTTTAAATATTCCCTTTCCCAAGCTTGTAAACTAAAATAAGGCTGGGGGTTAATATCATTAAGCGCATGACCGGCAAGCTGTAAAATAGTCGGATCTAACTGTTTAAATTGGAAATTAGTTAACTTTTCTAAAAATTGATAAGGCTGGGAATTATACTGGCTTGCATCCTCCGGAGTCAGCGTAAACAAAACATTAGACACATTACAACCTTTTTGGGAATTGTTAACAAAACAAAGCACCGTATTTCCCTTGACTCTTCCCACAGTCAAAAGCAAATTATTTAAACTGCCGTTATTTTGGGCCACCACATTTGTTAAACGCTCAGAAAAAAGGTTACAAGCAAAACCAGGCGGGATATTCGGCGGGAAATTGTTTCGATGCCACATAAACAAAGCCGCTTCTCTTTCACCTTTTTGAGCAACCGTAATAAAAAAATCTGTGCCATAAGGTAGACACTTAAAAACCGTAGATTGATATTCGATTTCTAGCACCCTAACCGGCGGCACAAAAGATTGAGCAGCAGCTTTATATGTCCCTGACACATATAAAGTTAGCGTTGCTGCAAAAAAATTAGCCAAAAACTTAAAAATCATTAAAATAAAACCAAAGTTATCCCAAACAAAGGGTTAAACTATTAGTCGTTAAAAAAATCCTAGAGTTCCGCCCGCACCAGCCCGCATCAACAGCCCATGATTTCACCACCACAACCAGCAACCGCCCTGAGAAAAAGCCGGTATAATATTTCTTGGCTTCATAACAAAGACGTCTGGCAAAAAACAAAGCAGCCGATGGCTAAACCCCCCATCAAGGCCAGTTTTGTTTACATTTTGTGATAAACTTTAACCAGACAGAACCGGCATTTGCCGCGATCCCTCCTAACAACTAACAACAAACTTTTCGATTTCTTCAGGCCGCTTGCCCCTTAGCTAGATAATTCTCCTCTGGCAAGGCAAAAGAACTCAAACAAAACCCTCTGGCTGGAAAAATTTATCCCAACCAGCCAGACTCATAAACCGATGGCCTATATTCAGAACAAGATAATGAAATCCAATGTTCACCACTTAATAGAAACCTTAGATGCCATCGTCTGGGAAAAAGATCCAGCAACCCTGGAATTTATCGAGATAAACCGGCCCGCCGAATTTATCTTTGGCTATCCCATCAGCCGGTGGTTAACAGAAAAAAACTTTATTGCCAACCACATCCACCCAGAAGATACCCCGCGAGTTTTTGAATTTTATCACAAACTTGCCAACAGCGAAAAAGCCCAAGAAATTGAATACAGAATTTTCGACGCCACCGGCAACATTATTTGCTTAAGAGATCGCGTCAAAGCAATTAAAAATCAAACCGGCCAAATTGAAAAACTCGCCGGCTTCACCGTAGAAATTTCCGAAATCAAACAACAAATCCAAACCCAAACTCAACCAACCCAAGAACTCTTTTACACCAGCCTAGACAACCTGCTTGACGGTTTTGCCATCCTCCGAACTATCCGCAACGAAAGCGGCCAAATTATAGACTTTAAATTTGAATATATCAACCCAGCCGGTTGCGCCAACAGCCAACTAAGCCAAGAACAACACATCGGAAAAAGCCTCTGCGAACTATTTCCAGATCACCTCACCAACGGCCTTTTTCAAGAATACTGTCAAGTCGTAGAAACCGGCCAACCCCTGATCAAAGAATCCCTAATTTATGAAGCCCATAACCACCAACAACACCTAAGCGGAGCCTACGATCTTCGCGCCGCCAAATCAGGAGACGGCATAGTAGTCACCTGGAGAAACATCACAGAACGCAAACCTACAGACGTTCCAGACGTTCCAGCGGAACGTCTCTACCAAAAACTACAACGCTACCAAACAGAATTAAACCAAATTCTCGATAACGTCCCCGTCATTATAGCCCGCCTTGATAAACAACTTCGTTATTTATATATAAACACCGCCATTACCAAAGCCACCGGCCTAACCCCAGAAAACTTTATCGGAAAAACACCTCAAGAAATAAGCTGCTGTTTGCCAGAAAGCTATCAGCAGTGGGTGCAAAAATATCAACAAGCCTTAATCTCCAAACAACCCCAAAGAAACGAACTAGAATGGATTTCCTCAACCGGAGAAATTAATTATTTTTCCTGTCAAATTATCCCCGAAATAGACCAACAAGGCGAAGTCGAAAGCCTATTAGGAATCTGCTACGACATCACCCCCCTCAAAAAAGCCCAACAAACAAGTACAGACGTTCCGCCGGAACGTCTCTACGAAGCCCTACTCCAACAAATGCCAGCCGGCATCATGGTAGCCCTAGCTCCTTCTGGCAAACTCGTATTAATGAACCAACAAGTCAAAAAAATCATGCACGGGGAGTACCCCCAAGCAGAAAAACTCGAAGACTATCCCACCGAAAACTTAAAAGCATTTTATCCAGACGGGCAACCCTACACCATAGAACAACTGCCCCTCGTGCGAGCCATCACAACCGGCGAAATTATCATAGACGAAGAAATAGAGCTTCAGCTACCCGATGGCAACCAAATCACCACCTTAGTCAGCGCTTCCCCCATCCGCGATCAGCAAGGAGCCATCATAGCCGGAGTCGTTAGCTTTTACGACATCAGCGAACAAAAACGCTCCCAAGAAAATTTACGGCTTTATAGCGATCTCGTTAAAAACGTACCCGTCTCCCTAAGCGTTTGGCAACTAGAAAACAACAACGACCCCGGATCATTTCGCCTCAAAGCCTGTAACGCCGCAGCAAACCAAGCAACAAAAATCAACCTCCAAAACTATATCGGCACAACCATAGCCGAAAGTTTTCCCGCCACCCTGCAAACCGGATTACCTGAACAATATGCCGAAGTCGTCCGCACCGGCATCATCAAAAACATCCCAGAAATTTATTATCCAGACCAACATCCCATCGCCGGTTATTACTCACTCAAAATCTTTCCCCTCCCCAACAACAGCGTCGGGTTAGCCGTAGAAAACATCACAGAGCGCAAACAACTCGAACAAGCCCTGCAAAAAAGCGAAGCAAAATTTCGCCAACTCGCAGAATTCATGCCCCTGATTGTCTGGTGCGCCAAACCAGACGGAGCCATAGACTACATTAACCAACGCGGCTCCTCATACACCGGCCTAAACCGAGAAAACATGGAGGGCTGGGAGTGGCAAACCGTCGTGCATCCCGAAGACCTGCCAACCACCCTCAAACGCTGGGGACACAGCATACAAACCGGCCAACCCTACGAAATTGAATTTCGGCTACGGCAATATTCAGACGGACAATATCGCTGGCACATCGGACGAGCCGAAGCGATACCCGATGCTTCCGGCAACATCCAAGGCTGGTTTGGAAGCTGCACCGATATCCACGACCAAAAAATCACCACCGAAAAAGCCCAATTCCGCAGCGAAGTAAGCGCCCTCCTGGCAAACTCCCCCAACATCGAAACAGCCCTTCAATCCCTAGTCAACCTTGCCTTACCCACCTTTGCTGACTATTGTGCCATCGACCAACAGCAAAGCGATGGCAGCTTGTGTCGGATAGCCGCCAGCACCAATGCCAACCTCGAACAGCTTTTGAGCCAAATTCAAGAACATTTCCCCAACCAGCGCAGCCCAAGACACCGGCTCTCGCAAGTCTGGCAAACCGGCCAACCCTACCTAGTCTCCGAAATTACCCCCGAACACCTCCAAGAGTGCGCCGCTGACTCGGAACACCTAGAAATCCTGCAACAATTAGGCATAAAATCTTTGATGAGCCTGCCATTGATTGCCCGCGAGCGCCTGTTGGGAGCCATCCACTTTGCCAGCACCACAGAAGGATGCCGGTATAACGAAACAGACCTGACATGGGCGCTTGATATCGCCCGCCGCATCGCCGTCGCCATCGACAACGCCCAGCTTTATCAACAAACCCAAGAAGCCGAACGCCGCAAAGACGAATCCCTCGCCCTGCTCAACGCCTTACTCGAAGGAGCGCCGGTGGGCCTTGCCTTTTTTGACAAAAATCTTCGTTTTGTCCGCATAAACAACTTCCTCGCCTCCCTCAACGGACTACCTGCCGAACTTCATATCGGACGCTTACTTGATGATGTGATGCCAGCAGAACAAGCTGAGTGGATAAAGACCCGAATGCAGCAAGTGCTAGAAACCGGCCAGCCCCTGTTAAACCTGGAACTCAGCGGCCCGAAAGTATCCAATCCCGAAGAATTAGTCCACATGGTCGTCAACTATTATCCCGTGTGTGCCACCAACGGCGAAATCATGGGCGTTGGCTGCGCCATTGCCGACATTAGCGACCTCAAACACGCCGAAATCGCCCTACGCCAAAGTCAAGAACGCTTCCGTCGGGTGTTTTCTTCTAACATGATTGGCATGGGATTTTGGAATGTATCCGGCGGCATTATCGAAGCCAATGATGCTTTCCTAGATTTAATCGGTTACACTCGTGAAGATTTGTTATCAGCAAAGCTAAGTTGGCAAGAAATAACGCCGCCTAAATACCAATTACTCGACAGAGAGGGAATTGAAGAATGTTTAGAAAAAGGCATTTGTACGCCCTATGAAAAAGAATATATCTGCAAAGATGGATCGCTTGTGCCGATTTTAAGTGGGGCTGCGCTTTTTGAAAACTCTCAAGAAAGTGGGGTCTTTTTTGTATTGGATCTCAGCGAACGCAAAAAAGCAGAACAAGCCCTGCGAGAAAGCGAAACTCGGTTTCGGACAATGGCAGATAATTCACCGGCTTTTATTTGGATGGCTGACCTCGATGGTCACTGCACTTATTTTAATCGTCCTTGGTTGGAATTTAATGGTTATGCGACGCTGGAAGAATCTTTGCAAAAAGGCTGGTTAGATAGAATGCACCCTGCGGATATTCCGCGTTGCATGGAGCTTTATTGGAAAGCTTTTAATGCTCGTGAAAGTGTGGAAATGGAATACCGGCAAAAACGCGCCGACGGACAATATCGCTGGATATTTGACACCGGCGTGCCACTCTATGCACCGGATGGTAGTTTTAGCGGTTACATTGGCTCAGGAATTGATATTACCGAACGCCGGGAAGCCGAAGAAAGACTTTATGAAACAAATTTAACTCTCAATCGTTTGATTCAATCTTGCCCGTTAGCAATTACAGTTTTTGACATGGAAACGGGGATTGTAAAAATGTGGAACCCAGCCGCTGAAAGGATTTTTGGCTGGAGTGCCTCAGAAGCTATTGGCCAGTTTCTTCCTTCTGTTTCACAGGAAAAATTAAAGGAATTTTTGGAAAATCTGGAGGTGATAAAAAAAGAAGGTGAAGTGGCTGCACAAGAGGCAAAACGTCTTCACAAAAGTGGCAAAGTGGTGGATGTGGCAATTTGGGGGGCGCGGCTGGTGGATGCAAATCATAATATGAGTTGCTTGTCAATTATTGCGGATATTACTGAGGGCAAACGCCTGGAAGCTGAACGAAATCAACTTTTGATCCGCGAACAAGCTGCCCGCGAACAAGCTGAAAAAGCTAACCGAGTTAAGGATGAGTTTTTGGCGGTTCTTTCTCACGAATTGCGTTCACCTTTGAATGCAATTTTAGGCTGGGCACAGATGCTTCGTTCGCGCAAGTGTAATGAAGCAATGACGAGTAAGGCGCTGGAGACTATTGAGCGCAATGCTCGTTTACAAAGTCAATTAATTGAGGATTTGTTGGATGTTTCACGGATTTTGCGGGGCAAAGTTTCGCTGTCGGTTACGCCGGTGAATGTGGCAAGTGTGATTGAGGCGGCTGTGGATACGGTTCGCTTATCGGCAGCGGCAAAATCAATTGAAATTGACCGGTTTATTGAGCCTAATGTGGGTTTGGTGGCGGGGGATGCGGGCCGGTTGCAGCAAGTGTTTTGGAATTTACTTTCTAATGCGATTAAGTTTACTCCTGATGGTGGGCGGATGGAAATTCGTGTGTCGAAAGTCAGGATTAATGGGAACCAGACAAACGAAGGTCAAGATGTCGCCCTGGTGGTTCCTAAGTTTCGATTACCGATGACGAATTTTGCCCAAATTCAAGTGATTGATACCGGCAAAGGGATTTCTGTTGAGTTTTTGCCGTTTGTGTTTGAATACTTCCGTCAGGCCGATAGCTCCAGTACGCGGGCGCACGGGGGTTTGGGGTTGGGATTAGCGATTGTGCGGCACTTGGTAGAATTACATGGCGGAACGGTGAAGGCAGACAGCAAGGGAGAAGGTGAGGGGTCAACGTTTACGGTGTGGTTGCCGTTGCTCCCTACCAAAAAAAGCGGTACTTTTTCAGAAGAGTTGCGGGATGAAAATACCAGTCCTTCTGGTGCTTTGCTGACCGGCCTGCAAGTGTTGGTGCTAGATGATGATACGGATTCGCGGGATTATATCACGGCGGTGCTTGAGGAGGCCGGTGCGGTGGTCCAGACGGCTGCCGATGTGGATGCGGCTATAATTTCGCTTTGTCGGGTGAAACCGGATGTGCTGGTTAGTGATATAGGAATGCCTGGGCAAGATGGTTATACTTTTATTCGCCGTGTGAGAGCGCTGGAGGCTGGATGGCGGGGGAATATTCCGGCGGTGGCGCTGACGGCTTATGCAACGGATGATGACCGCCGCAGGGCGCTGGAGGCCGGTTTCCAACAGCATCTTGCTAAGCCGGTGCAGCCTGATGAGTTGGTTAGGGTGGTGGCCGGTTTAAGCGGGCGCTCTGGGGATTTGTAGACGGAAAAATTCAAGATTTATTACCTATAAAATCCGGATTTTTTATACCAAAAAACAAACCATTACCCAAAAAACAAGCAAAAGTCATAAGTAGAAGCACTTAATTATTTGTAGGATGGGTAGAGCGTAAGCAAAACCCATCAACGCCTCTGTTGGGTTTCGTTCCTCTACCCAACCTACAATACATCCAGAGTTTAATTAAGTTGACTTACTTATCGGCGTTAATCTCTGGGGCGGGCATCTTGCCTGCTGTACATCTGCGGTTTAAAAAAATCAACCCTTAAGCTAAAAATCCAGAAAATTCAAAAAAAGACCCTGTTTAAATTCAATTTAGGCTCACCAGAGTCAACAAAAAAGACAGGGGAATTTTTTCATAGTGTTTTTTTAGACAAACTCCCCTTGTCTTGTTGAGTGAAAGTTTGTTGTTAAAGGGTGGCTTTTGGGATGGCAGTTTCTTGCACTTTTGTTTCATAAAAACGCTGCGCTGCATAACCCAAGGTGTAAAATATAGCAGCATTGCTACCGGCCCCAATAGCAGCACCGGCAACCGGCACATTTCGCAATACTCCTAAACCAAGTTTGAGGGCTTCGGAACCGCCTAAACCTAAACCAAAAATTGCTAAGACTTCGCCTTTGCGAGAGGCTGCTTGTAAGTCCATTCCGTAAGCGGCGGCGATTTGATAAATCATTTCGGCTTGCAGTTGCGTGGTGGCTGCAAGATCAATGGCTAAAAGTGCTAAGGCGATGCCTGGGACGAGGCTGCTTAGTAAACCAATGCCACCGGCTTGTAGGGCTTTTTCGCTAATAATTCTGCCGGCGATTTGATTGGGGGTTTCGGTGGGGTTTTCTTGCCTTAGTTTGTTGACGGCGGCTTCAGCTTTTGAGACATCAATTTGCCCTATTAAACCCAACAACCACTCGGCGCGGAATAATTTAAGGCTGTTTTTGAGCAAAGGATTTTCGCCAATGAGGTGCAGAACGCGACCGGTTTCTTCTGTGCTTTTCTCAAATATTTCTCGCGCTTGTTGGCTGGCGGTTTCTGCATTGGCGGCGGCTGAGTTGGCACCGGCTGCTATCATTTTGCTTAGTTCTTCTAAGGCTTTGGCACTTAATTCGCAAACCGGCCCTCCTTGGGGGTTGTTGTTTGAGGCCGGTTCGGTTTTTTCAAATGTGTTTGGCTGTGAATTTACCATGTTTCGCTTCCTCTACTGTTGTACTTTTAGCGTAGCGAGAAAGCGAGGGTGTACGCCTGTATCTCGTGGAAGAAAATGTTGTGCAGCGGGCTGACTTTTCACCGGCCCCGCCATGCCCTCTGCCCAAAAAGTTTGACTATATTTAACCGCGTTTTTCGCTGAATATATATAAATTTAACTACAGAGTATAAAATCTTTAAAACCAGGCAGAGCCGGCTAGCCGGTTTTAGTCAACAACTCTGAGTAAGCCGCGTTGCAAGGCATCAAAAACGCGATTAATTTTCATTTGATCTTCGAGGCTGATGCAAGTTTGAGAAAGCAGCGCAGACATAAACCGGCGTTGATCGGCGCGGGTGATGCGGTGAGAGCTAAAAATTCTCTCAATGACTTGATCGAGAGGATCTGGACTTAAAGGCGCTTGAGCTTCCATCATAGCTTTTCTGTCTCTACTTACACTTTTATTTTAGTCACTTGAATCCTTGGGCCGGTGCGATCCATATCTACGGTGAGGTGTGATTGTGATCACTGTTAAATGAGGCTAGGTTAGCATAAGTGCTACTTGATGTTTAATTAAATATAAGTTAAATAAATATTCCCCATTTGTCTCACTTAAGGAGGATTTGATGGCAGGGGGTGAAAGGGGGTTCAAAAAAGTTTTGGGTGCATTTAGGCGTTATATTAATAAACACAATTTGCCCTATTTCAATTTGTTTTTGGGATGGGGTAATTGTAGGTAAGCTGTGGCTGTGGTTGTCCCGCCAGAGATAGAAATAAGTGTAAAAATGGAGAATTTGAAAATGGGAGAATTTTTAGAAGTTATGCCCAAGGCTGATAAATGTTATGCAATTGTTGGCACCGGCGCCATTGGTGGTTTTTATGGGGCAAAATTGCAACAGTCGGGGTTAGATGTGCATTTTTTGCTACATAGTGATTATGATTATGTACGCCGGCATGGGTTAGTAGTAGAGTCGCCTCAAGGAAATATTATTTTACCCCAAGTTAAGGCTTATCAAAATGCGAAAGATATGCCGAAATGTGATGTAGTTATGGTGGCGCTGAAGACAACACGCAATCATATTTTGCCAGAAATATTGCCATTTTTATTAAAAGATAACGGCGTAGTGTTGCTGTTGCAAAATGGTTTTGGTGTGGAGGAAGAAATTAGTAAAATTAGCGGCAATGCAAAGGTAATTGGGGGAATGTGTTTTATTTGTTCTAATAAAATTGGGGCCGGTTATATCCGCCATTTAGATTATAGTATGATTAGCCTAGGAGAATATGCCCCCAATTATCAACCGGCAGGAATTACGCCAAACATGAAAGAAATTGCCGCAGATTTTGAAGCGGCGGGCATACCCATAGAGTTATCGGAAGATTTGCTGTTGGCGCGGTGGAAAAAGTTAGTTTGGAATATTCCTTATAATGGTCTTTCTGTAGTTTTGGATGCTCGCACGGATGAAATGATGAACGATCCAGATATCCGATTTTTAACAGAAGAATTGATGCAGGAAGTTGTTGCAGGAGCTAAAGCCTATCAGCGGATTATTCCAGAAAGTTTTATGGAAAAAATGCTGGATCATACCGCCAAAATGACACCCTACCGCACAAGCATGAAAATAGATTATGATGAAAAACGACCGCTGGAAGTTGAGGCAATTTTTGGCACGCCTTTACGAAAAGCTGAGGAGGCTGGGGTTGAGTTGCCAAAGATTTCAATGCTTTACCGGCAGTTAAAATTTCTTGACCGGCAAAATCGCTTTTCTGGGAAAGATAATATACAAAAGGGGTGAAGTTTTTATGAAAAAAGAGTATAAAAAATTAGTCAGAGATCGCATTCCTGAAATTATCCGAGAAGCGGGGCGCGATTGCGAAATAGAAACGCTTTCAGAAACTCAATACCGCTTGGCTTTGCGCGATAAACTAATTGAGGAAGCGCAGGAAGTGAGGGGGGCTTTAAATCAGGAAGATTTGATTAAAGAGTTGGCAGATTTGTCTGAGGTGATTGAGGCAATTATACAAGAAAGTGGGATATCAAAAGAAGTGGTTTTAGCTGAACAAAAAAAGCGACGAACCGAACGCGGTGGTTTTGAAAATCGCACACAGTTAATTTGGGTAGATTAGGAAGCTTTGGCAGGAATTTTTGGCATGGATGAGGAGCAAAAATTGTTAGAAATTGCTGAGGGTTATTTCCGCGAAGAAATTGCCCCCAAGGCAAATTTAATGGATAGTCAACCAGCGGCACTTTTGGAGGGGTTAAAAAATTTAGGTGAGCGAGGTTTGTTGGCGTTGCGGGTGGGGGGAATGAGTGAGATAAAGTTTCGCCGATTTCAAGAAATGGCGGCGAGATATTCGGGGGCGTTGGCTTTTTTGCAAACACAACATCAGTCTGCCGGCGGGATGATTGTTAAGAGTGAAAATCAAGAGTTGAAACAGGAAGTTTTGCCGTTTTTAGCTACGGGAAATCGTTTAATTGGGGTCGGTTTTTCGCAGTTGCGGCGTTTAGGTGAGCCGGTGTTAAAAGCGGTGCCATTGGCTGGGGGATATGAGTTAAATGGGTTTATTCCTTGGATTACTGGATTTGATTTTTTTGGAGAGTTTATTGCTGGGGCAATGTTAGAAGATGGGCGGTCTGTTTTTGGGCTGATGCCGTTGAAAAATAGTCAGCAAAAAACGGGGGGAAAACTTGTTTTAAGTCAGCCGATGGAATTGGCGGCAATGGCATCGACAAATACGGTGACAGCAGAAATTAGTAATTGGTTTTTAGCAGAAAATAAGGTGTTGTTTGTGAAACCGGCTGGCTGGATTCATGCCCAAGATAAACAGAATGTTTTACATCACAGTTTTTTTGCTTTGGGTTGTGCGAGAGCGGCGCTTGATATTATAGAAAATACGGCAAAAATTAAAGAATTGCCTGTTATTTGGGAAGCGCTGATGGCACTGGAGAGAGAATTAAATACCTGCCGCACGGAAATTTTTAATGAGAGGGCACACAATGCCTTACAATTGAGGGCGTGGGCAATTGATTTAGCAAGCCGGTGTGCCACTGCTGCCGTCACGGTTGCCGGTGGAGCGGCAAACTACAAACACCACGCCGCACAACGGGTTTATCGAGAGGCGCTTGTCTTTACGGTTTCTGGCCAAACAACAGCGGTGATGGAGGCAACTTTGGGCCGGTTAGTTCGTTAAGAAAAGTGGAGAGAAAGTGATTAAAAAGTCAGCTAAATTTTTGGGAATATTTTTATTAACTATTCTTGTATTTTTTGGATTTAATACAAAAGTGCAAGAAGGTAAAACTGTAGACTGTCCAGCTATGCAGATTTCAACAAATACGATAGCAGAAGTTGGCAAAATTAGCAATAATAAACGAGGGGAAATTTATTTAAATGGAGTGTGGCAATTTGAACCGGCCATCGGGGAGGCGCAACAACCGCCGGCGGACGGTTGGGGAACCATTCGGGTGCCGGGAGATTGGCGCCGAGAAAATCACGACTCTACCCCCGGAGTGCTGAAGCGTGGCACCGGCATTGCTTGGGATAATTTTGATGGACAACAATTATCAAAAGCCTGGTATCAACAAACAATTAATATCCCCCAAAATTGGCAAAATCGCCGCATTTTATTAGATGTAAGAAGACTCAGTACAAATGCCCTTGTTTTTGTGAATGGTATTCAGTGTGGGGCTGTTAATTGGCCCTATGGTGCGGTGGATATTTCCACAGTTGCCAAAGCCGGTAAAGATGTGGTTTTGAGTTTATTAGTAACGGCGGCTCAAGATGAAAAAGAAACCACCGTTATTATGGGGCCAAATGAAATTTATAAAACCGAAGCAAAGCTGGCTTCGCGGGGATTAATCGGGGAAGTTCGTTTATTAAGTTTGCCCACCGGCCCGTATATTAGTGATGTATTTATTCAGCCTTCTACGCGCAATAAACAAGTTAAATTAGATGTAGAAATTAGCGGGTTTCAGTCGGCAGGGGCGGTGGAACTTATCGCTAAAATGTTAAATGAAAAAGGGGAAACTGAAAAAGAATTTAAAGCAACAGCCAACCTAATCGCACAAGACAAACAAATTATTAAAGCAAGTTGGAATTGGGAAAAGCCGCGTTTGTGGGATGTAGGAAAAGCTAATTTATACACGATGCAGTTGCAAGTCAAAGGCAACGGAATTGAGGATCAATACGATCAAGAATTTGGGTTTAGAGAGTTTTGGATAGAAGGGAGAAAGTTTTATTTAAACGGTACAGAAATTCGCTGGCGACCAACTATGTATTATGACACTTGGGCGAGTGGAATTCCTGAAGTAGCAAACCGGCTGATTGATAGTTATATTTGGGCTGGATTTAATATTGCTGAGTTATGGCCTTGGAACCACGATGAAAGAGGAAAATGGCATTTTCGAGAAATTTTTGCCGAATGTGCAGATCGCAAAGGTTTTCCCTTAATGGGAACGGCTTTAAATATGACAGATTTCTTGCGAAATAATCAATGGAAATCCCCTGAAATTAAGCAAGAATGGGAGCAAAAAATGCTCACAGACTTACGCCGGTATCGCAATCACCCGTCAATTTTATTTTGGGCAACCAATGCTAATTATTTTGGACATACCGATGACCAAAACCCCCGCCGAATTGGCAAAAAAAATATTGAAGGAACGCTGGGAGACGTTGAAGATAAGCGTTTAAGCCAAATTATACCCCTGGGAGAAGAAGCAGCCAAAGAAATTAAAAAATATGACCCCACAAGGCCGGTTATGTTTCACCAAGGTGCGACAGTAGGCGATATTTACGCGCTCAATTCTTATTTAAACATGATTCCTTTACAAGAGCGGGAAGAATGGCTTTCTGAGTGGGCAAAAAATGGCGATATGCCCTATATGGTGGTGGAATTTGGAACGCCCTTACACGCCACAATGATGCGGGCAAGAAGTGGGTTTAGAAATGTTATTGTCAGCGAACCTTTAATGACAGAATTTAGCGCAATTTATTTAGGAAAGCAAGCTTATGAGTTGGAAACACCGGCCTACCGAAATAAAATCCGCGAGTTATTTGTCAAAGATCAAGAATATAAAAGCTGGCATTTTAACCCGGAATTAGATTTTGCACCGGCATTTCAAAAACTGCTGCAATTATTTAGCACAAATACTTGGCGAAGTTGGCGAACAATGGGCATCACCGGCGGGATGATTCCTTGGAATGATGGGCACGGATGGCAAGTTTCCGAAGCGGGGAAAGAAAAACAAACTTTAGAACCTTTTAAAGCCGGTCAAAGAGGCGTTTATTATCCCCTAGTTCCGAAACGGTTTATCTATAAATATGAGACGGAGGCAAATAAAATTCAACCGGGCGGAATTGCCCTTTTAGAAAATAACGGCCCTACCTTAGCTTGGATTGCTGGATCTGCCACAGCTTTTACAGAAAAAAACCACAACTTTATCCCCGGACAAAAACTACAAAAACAAGCCGCCTTGCTGAATGATACCCGCAACAAACAAGATTTTTCTGTTGATTGGGAGATAAGAGTGGCCGGTGAAAATGTCAGCAACGGTCAAAAAAAGGGAAATATTGAGCCGGCCCAAACTTTATTTATCCCCATTGAAGCAACCTTACCCAAAACTCTCAACGGCGAAAAAGTCGAGGGAGAAATAATTTTAAAAGCCACAATTGGCAACAGCAAACATCAAGATCGTTTTGGCTTCCGTGTTTTTGATGCCCAGAAAAACCAATCGGCCAAAAATGAAACTTTAACAGTGTTTGATCCCGTCGGTAAAACCAGCCAAATGCTGCAAAAATTGGGTTATAAACTTGAACCTTGGGATGGCAAAGCAAACACTAATCTTTTAATCATTGGCCGAGAAAGCTTATCGAGCAACCAAAAACTACCAGGGAGTTTAGAAAGTTTTATCAGCAGCGGTGGTAAAGCAATTATGTTTACCCAAAACCCCGAATGGCTGCAAAAAAATATGGGTTTTCGCACTTCACCGCATTTAAGCCGGCGTGTTTTTCCTATTGATAAAGAGCATCCGGTTATTAAAGGTTTAGATCAAGAAGATTTGCGCGACTGGACAGGAGAAAGTACCCTCACCGAAGCTTATCCAAATACGCTTAATGGCGGCACGAAAAAAAATCCGCACGGCACACCTTGGTATGGTTGGCATTGGGGAAATCGCGGTGCTATTAGCAGTGTTCCTATCGAAAAACCCCACAATAGCGGATGGCGAGCGATTTTACAATCAGAGTTTGATTTGGCTTATACGCCATTGATGGAATTGGATTATGGTAAGGGCCGGCTTATTTTAACAACCTTGGATTTAGAAGATCATTATGCCCTTGATCCGGTGCCGGTGAAACTCACAAACCAGTTAATTAATTATGCCAAAACTGCAAATTTGCCCTTAACAGGAGACAAAATTACTTTAATTGGCAGTGATGAAGATGCCAAAAAATTAGATACTTTGGGAGTCCTTTATACACGCTCAGATTCTTTACCAACAGAGGCAGGTTTAGTAATTATGGGCACCGATGGAAATGTCAAAGATCAGTTTTTACAGCCCTATCTAAATAATGGCGGCAAAGTCTTTTTTATGCCCCGTAAATTTCCTTTGGATGCTTTGGGAGTGCGGTTAAAAGAAGTTAACAATTTTTCTGGCATTGTTTCCCCTCCCAACTGGCCGGAATTTCGCGGTTTAGATGTGGCTGATTTACGCTCAAGAGCAGCTTATAATACAAACTTGATTCAGTCAGGTGGAGAAGTTGGCGCAGAGGGTTTATTTAGCCGGTTTACGGTTGGCAAAGGCATCGCCCTTTTCTCGCAAATGAATCCCGAAGATTTACAGGCAGATGTGAATACCTATTTGCGCTATACCCGCTGGCGACAAACCCGCACTACCGCTCAAATTATTGCCAATATGGGGGCAAATTTTAAGACGGATCAAGCAGTTTTAAAAAGCTTAAATGGCAACGTCTCATCTGTTAATTATTACCACCCAGACTATCGTACCGATTTTGATTTAGGCGATGATCCCTATCGTTATTACCGTTGGTAATCCTTGATAAGGTGGGCCTAGCCCACCCTACTTTTAGGAAGCGATTAAAACTGACGCTATGACAACAATTTGATGTCGGTAAAATTAATATCGGTGGTGGTTTCTTGACCGGCTTGGAAATGACGAATTGTTTGATGAGTGGGAATATAATAATCTCCCACTTTTTTGTAAGTATCTTGGTATTCTATTTGTTCGAGTTCATCTCCCGTTTGTACATAATGAAAAGCCGCACGATAGCGCTTACCCAAATAGCCGGCCGGTGTATCTTGCCAGTCCAATAAATCAACCCGCACAGCCACCGGCCCCATAATGCGATTTACCTGAATAATTTTTCCGTCTTTGAGTTGATAATAAGACGGACTACCTTTGCCATGTTGGTCAATTTCTATCGTCTCATTCGTGGAAGTTTTGCCAAAAGTAAAAGTGTGTTCTTTGTGGGCAATTTTAAACGGAAGCGTGCGCCGGTGAGTAATAAGCATCCGCAATTGATCGCTGACTGTAGCCTGGAATTTTGGATTTTCAATGCCCGTCAATTCTATGCTTAAATCTGGATTAATGCGAGTTTGGGCTTGATAGACTTCCTGCTTTTCTTTGATTTCAACCGTCGCCGTGTAGCCCGGAAATTTATTGTCCCAAGTATAGCGACTGTTATAGGCGTTGCGGAAAACATCAAAAGCGGCTGGATCAGCCGCCGTGCCGGTTTGAGCGAAAGCCGGGGAATTCAACCCCCAGCCCGCAACTATCACCAGCAAAATAACAATTAACTGTTTGAGTAGTTTTTGCATGATTTCTAAAGAATTGGCGCAAAATTCCCCCTATAGGCTGGGGGATAGGTTCACTGCTATTACAATTATTTATCAAAGTGAGCCGGGAAAACGCGCAATTTTTACCTTTTTGCCTCCCAGAGTCATGTTTTTTGCCAAATTCCATTGCAGTGCTTAACAGAGAGTTTTCAAAAGTTATTGTTATTCTAAACCCTGCATATTCATAAGTTCGGAATGTTCCGCAACCAAATCAGCATGAGCGCAATCAAAAGACGCAATAAATTGAGATTCCAGCAACACAAGCTGCTATTTAACAGGAAAGTTATGCAAAGCCAACAAACAAGCCGATAACAATCTGCGTTTATCTGCTATAGGATGCGGTTAAAAAACTCATACTTCTAAAAACCAGGCTTATCTTAGAAATCTGGTTTTTAGCCGCGCAAAGTGAAAAAAGCTATAAAAAAATAGCCCGCCGGTGTGAGCTATTTCTAGGGTTCATAACATTAAAAAAAAGCCGGCAAGCCACTATTTATCCATTCAACAAATCAGGATCAACACCCAACTGTCGCAACTGTTCAGCCAAAAGCTCAGCCCGACGTTGAGCCAATTCTTTCTGCCGTTTTTCCTCCTCTAATAACCCTTGGGTTTCTCGCAACTGATCCTCAGCAAAAGCCGCTCTTTCAGCACCCGTTGGCAGCACATTTCCATCAGCATCACACCAACGTAACCAAACCTCCTCCTTATCTTCAAAAACACCTTCCCACAAAATCAAACCCAAACCCACTTGTCTCAGCCAAGTTCCACTCAACGGAACATAGCGAAAACCCTGCAACTCAAAAATTTGTAAAACCTCATTTCCCAACTGCCGACTCGGATCAAAAACCACATAATAACTAACCCGCATCCGCTCATAAGTTAACAACTTACTTCCTAACTCATTGCCCTCTTTATTAGAAACAATTTCAATCACAACCTCCGGTACTTTGCCAAACTCCCAAACCAAATAAGAGCGATTTTTTTTCTCCCACCAATTGTCAGGAATTTGCACATCCAAACTCAAAAACATATCCGGCACCACCGGCGGCGAACCCACAGCCCAAAAAACCCCCACATTTGCCGCTGCTAAAAACTTTATTTCCGCCCCCAAAATCTGCGGCGTACTGTAAAGAACTGTAGTTAATAAACGCTGTTGTTTTTCTGAACCAAAATTATCCACAGGCGTATCATCTTCCGTAATAAGGTGAGTAATATCTGGTGCCAGTCCTACCTCAGTCGTCAACACTTCTGACATAAAATTAGGTAAACTCCAACGAAACCTTATAAACCACAGCCTAGCATATTTTAAAAATTACTTGATTTATCACAAAAAGCCGATAAATAGACCCAAAAACGGGCTTTTTAACCCCCATCTGCTTTCTTTTTACCTTATCAACCGGCACCCCTGCACCCCTCCTACAAAAATAAGTCTTAAATTGCGTTAACTTTATAAAAGTAAAATTTCCCAAAACCCCCATTTATGACCCTAATATTAACCAACGACGACGGCATAGACGCCCCAGGCATCAAAGCCCTACAAAAAGCAGTCAACCAACAAGCAATTATTGTCGCCCCCACAACAGAATGGTCAGGATGCGGGCACCGCGTCACCACCACCGAACCCATCGAAATATATCAACGCTCTCAAAACGAATATGCCATCACCGGCACCCCCGCCGACTGCACCCGAATAGCAATTACACACATCTGTCCACAAGTCAAATGGGTACTCGCAGGAATTAACGCCGGTGGCAACATGGGAACCGACGTTTATATATCAGGAACCTGCGCCGCCGTCCGCGAAGCCGCCATGCACAAAATCCCCGCCATTGCCATCTCCCATTGGATAAAAAAACCCCTGATCATCGATTGGGAATTAGCCGCAAAATGGACAGCAGACGTATTATCAAAACTCTTCACAATTCCCATAGAAACCGGCACCTTTTGGAACGTCAATCTACCCCACATAGAACCAGGAACCCCAGAACCAGAAATCGTCTTTTGTCAACCCTCCATAGACCCCTTACCCGTCAAATATCACCTCGAAGGAAACAAATTTTCTTACTGCGGAGAATACGGCAAACGAACACGAACCCCCGGCACCGACGTAGACATTTGCTTTTCAGGAAAAATCGCCATCACCCAAATACGACTTTAAAAAAAACCTGCACCCATCTAAGCTATAATCTGAAAACAAAATCACAAAAATCACTGCACTTACTCAAAGAGGAACACAAAAAAAATGCGTATTTTAATCATGGGCGGAACCCGATTTATCGGAGTTTATCTCACCAAAATATTAGCCCAACAAGGCCACGACATCACCCTATTTAATCGCGGCAAAAAACCGGCCCCCGTTGAAAACAGCAAACAAATACACGGCGACAGAACCGATGCCACTCAAATAAAAGACAAACTTGCCGGCCAAGAATTTGATGCAGTTTTTGACAACAACGGACGCGAACTAAGCGACACCCAACCCCTCGCAGACCTCTTTAAAGGACGCATTCAACACTTTGTTTACATGAGTTCTGCCGGCGTTTATTTAAAATCCGATCAAATGCCCCACATCGAAGGCGACCCCATCGATCCAAAAAGCCGGCATAAAGGCAAAAACGACACCGAAAACTACCTAGCAGAACAAGCATTACCCTACACCTCCATCCGCCCCACTTATATCTACGGCCCCCAAAATTATAACGACCTCGAAGCCTGGTTTTTTGACCGCATTGTGCGCGACCGGCCCGTACCAATTCCCGGCACCGGCAACAACTTTACCCAATTCGGACACTGCCAAGATTTAGCAACAGCAATGGCAGCCGTTTTAGGCAACCAAAAAGCCATCGGCCAAACCTATAACATCTCAGGCGAAAGATACGTTACCTTTGATGGATTAGCCAAAGCCTGCGCCGAAGCCTGCGGCAAATCACCAGACAGCATCAAAATCGTTCATTATGACCCCAAAAAATTTGACTTCGGCAAACGTAAAGCCTTCCCGATGCGCGTTCAACACTTCTTTGCCAGCATCGAAAAAGCCAAAAAAGAGTTAAATTGGCAACCCCAATACGATTTAGTTTCAGGCTTAAAAGACTCATTCCAAAACGACTATCTGCTTTCCAAACGCGACCAAGCAGAAATCGACTTTTCTTGTGATGACGAAATTTTAGCAGCCGGTTAATTCTAAAAAACCCGGTTTATCAAAAAAAACCGGGTTAATCTTATTTAAACTACATCTTGCTTTTCTGGCAACAAATAAATCAGCCCAGAAACCAAAGTCAAACCCACAGAAACCCAAAAAACAACCAAAGCAACCGGCCCCCAAAACCCAGGCAGCGGAACCAACAAAAGCGCAATCGCCAAAATTTGGCAAACCGTCTTCAACTTCCCCCAAATATTCGCCCCCGTAATTGTCGTTTTATTCACCCGCCAACCCGCAATAGCCAACTCCCGAAACAAAATCAAAAACACACCCCAAGCCGGCACCTTTCCCAACTCCACAAACGCCAAAAGCGGAGCCAAAACTAACAACTTATCAACCAAAGGATCAAGAAACTTTCCCAGATCCGTAATTTGATTAAAAGTCCGCGCCACATAACCATCCAGCCAATCCGTTAGCGCCGCCACCAAAAAAATAGACAGCGCAATCCAGTAATCCGCCGGTGTTGGGTTATGCAGAAAATAAAGCAAAAACGGCACACCCAACAAACGAGAAACAGTAATCCAACTTGCAAGCGTCATTAATTCAAATCTTTAAAAGCAACCGACTCTCAGCATAACCGATGCGCGGAATTTAGAAAATCTAAAATTCTCTAACCAGTCCCCAATCATCCCTTCCTTTTTTATGACAATTCACATCCAGAAGCACAATCTCTTCAAAATCTTTATCTAAGTAATAGAAAGCCGGTGAGCGAGAAAAACCGGCTTTATGCTTCTAAATTCTAAACTGTTGGCAAACCTCGTTCCAGATCCAGCCCCAAAGGTTCATCAAACTTTTGCTGAGAACCGGCAGCCAGCAAATTCAAAAAATGACGCAATCGCTGAGACTGTTCGACATTCAAACGATAAGAGCCATCCTCTTGTTTATAAAACAATGCAGCCTTTTGCAAAGCCAAAAACTCAGGACTCTCCCGAAACTGGCGATCCAACAAAACAGCATCCGCCGGCTCAAGGCAAAAAGGCACCGGCAACTCACCATCCAAAAACGCCCGAATTCGCTCAGCACAAATACGAGTATTAATGCCCCGAAACTCCAAAAATTGCAAAATATCCGCAAGACTACCCGCCACACCAGCCCCCACCGTCAACAATTCCAACAGCAAAAAATAATCACTATATTGATGTCGTTGCCAGTTAACCACCAAAGGATGTAGCGGTAACGCCGCCAACCCATAAGCCACCCTACTACAAGCCGATGCCGGTGTGGGAGTCTGTGTATCTTGAATAATGCTGGCATTAGGCAACTTAGAACGCAACCACCGGCCTATCCCTTCCAAAGCAGCACTCCCCCCCGTACAAATTGCCCGCTCGATAGCCACCACCGGCACCCCAGTTTGACTCAAAAGAGCATTTAATTCCCGGTTAAGTTGTTGAACAAAAGGCACAAAAACCCGCGTTTCCAAATCTCGCCGCAAACAGCGTTTTCGCTCTTCTCCCAGTTCTAAAATAAACTGATCTTGATGTTGCAAAATCACTTTTAACTGACTTGCCGCTTCTAGCAATAACTCTCCCTGGGGAAAAGCTCTTAATTTTTGCAGCAAGCGGTAGCGTTTTTCGAGTTCCGGTTCCCCCGGCGTGGGAAAATCATCTCCAGGCGAAAGATGATAACTCCCAGGAGAAAAAATACCTTTGCCTTTGAGAAGTAACTGGCAAACAATATCCAGATCAATAGCATCACCGGCATAGGAAAAATTTAAAACTTTAAAATCCTCTGCCTTCAGTTCGCCCAAATTAGCCGGCACATTAACTAACGCCAATTCTGTCATCGATGCGCCGCTATTCAAAATCAGCGTATAACCCAAGCAGCCGGAATTATATAAACTTTGTTTTTGATTTCCGGCAAAAATTCGCGGTTCTTTGTCGCCTTTTACTACCAAATTTTCACCCCCTCCACCCGGTAAAATTGATAGCAAAGTTGCGGTAGTTTCCGGCACAAAAACCACTTGCTCGGCACGAGAAACTAAACCGGCTTCTAAAACCGCTTCCCGCAGATTAAAACAATAGCTATCCGGCCAAGAAGCGGGAAAACTCAAAATCACAGCCGCCAGTTCTGAAGAGGCCATTTTAAATTGTTTTCTTTCGAGGCCGGTGGCATAAGTTTTATAATTAAAATTCTGGCTCGGTTGGAAAGTTCCAGGTTTTAAACTTGCAAACAAGACTTTTAATATTTCCTCAAACCATTCTAAAGGAAGGGAAACATTTTCAGACCATTTGCATATAGGTTGCAACTCTTTTGTTTGTTGATTGGTGTTTAAACCAGCTTTTAGATAGGGTTTAAAATTACTCACCAACAAGCCTGATAGAGGCGAATTTTGAACCGCTGATTCGCTGTCCGGGTCAAGATTTTTTACTGGCTGGGCTACAATTTTTGAGAGAGAAAGGGTATTTTCGGTGGGGGTGAGTGTTCCCAGCCATTCCAAATAAGCGGCGCAGGGGAATTGATAAAGACGTTGGGGAGGGGCCACCGGCGGCTGTGATTGTTGTTTCCAATAAATCGGATAAACCTCGCCTCCACCGGCTGAGCCAAGACCAGATTGCCGGTTAAGCAAAACAGCAGAAAAACCGGTGGTGCCGAAATCAATTCCCAGATACCATTGTTGGGAGTTTTGGGAATCACTGAGTGGGGGTTTATTTAAGGTTTTTTTTTACCAGATTGGGATGAGTCGCTAGAGTCAGAAAACTGGGCGCCAAACGAGAATAAATCATCGTCGTTGCTGCCGGCATTACCGCTTTGGGAATCATCCTCTAAACTGGCAAAGAAATCGTCCAAACTGAGGTTTCCCAAGTCGTCGAGGCTGGCTTTAGAGGTGGTGCCTGTGGTGTCCCAGGTGGGGTCTGAGGCGAATAAATCTCTGACATTTTCCTCGCTGCTTGGCGGAGAGTCGTTCAAGGTGGCAAAGAGATCATCGAGGGATTGGGGTTCGGGGTTGGATGCTGGGCCGGGGGGTGGGGTTAAATTTTCGCTTTCAAATAAATCGGCTGTTTCTAGGGTTTCCGGTTGGGAAAAAGTCGAGGAAGCGGTGGCTGCTCCTAAGCTGGCAAAGGCTTCATCGAGGGTCATGTTGGGGGTTTCTTTGATCACCGGCCCTGGTTCGGGGTTGCTGGAGGGGGCTGCAACATTGCTGAGTTGAGTTTGGGTGAGTTGGGTCAGCCATTCTTCCATGCTGGTTAAGAGTGGTTCTTCTTCGAGGGTGTCATCCATTTCTGTTGCCGGCTCTAAAAGGTTACTGCTCGGTGCCGGTGTGCTAGAAAGGCCCATATCCGATACCCATTCTCCGAAGGTTGGGTTATCCTCATCGCTGCTGTCTGTAGTTAGTGGCCCCAGGGATGTCCATTCGTTGGGGCTGTCGAAATTTTCTGTTGTTTGAGGGGGGAGTGAGGGGGTGTCGGTTGCTAGTAAGGAAAGATCGTCTTGGAGTTGTTCTAAGAGGTTGGGGTTTTCTAGGGCGAAGCTGCTGCCGGGCCGGTTTGGTGTTTGGGCGCTTGTGTTGAGTTCTTCGGAAGCGGGTAATAAATTTTCTTCGGGTGAGGCGGGGATGAAGTTGTCGGCTGTCCACTCGTCGGCCAACACCAGGGGGTCTGGTTCTTCGGTGATGGTTTGAGGTTCTTCATCGCTTGGGGTGCTGAAGTCGGTGGTGCCGGTGGCTTCGAGGGAGACCTGTTCTTCTGGAAAGAGTTCGTTAAAAATGTCGAGTGAGTCGTTTTCGCTGCTGACGGTTTCGGGGTTTAAGGGGTTTGTGTTGGTTGTTTGCTGTTCAAAAAATAAAAAGTCTTCTGGTTCTGGTTGGCTGTTGGTTTGGTCTGGTTCGGTTTGTTTGCCAAATAGGGCTTCTTCAAATAAGTCTATGCCGATGGATTCGGTTTCGCTAATGTTTTGTTTTGCTGGTTCGGTGTTGATTTCTACGGGTTCTGTCAAGCCAAATAATTCGGCATAGAGGCTCTCAAGTTGCGGTTCTGTGAGAGAGCCGGTTTCTGCAATTTGGTTGCTGGCTGTTTCGATTGGGGCTGTTTGGTTGGTTTCTGTGGTGTTGAATAGATCCAGCCAGGTGTTTTCTTGTTCTGGTTCTTGGGCCGGTTCTGGTGTTGATAGTTCTAGGGCGCTCAGTAGTTCTTGCAGGTCGTCTATGATCGGTAAGGCGATGCTAGTGTTATCGCCTTCTGTGGGGGAGGTTTGGGTTTTTGGTTCTTGGATGTTTTGGCTTGGTTGTTTTTGGCTGTTTGTGGTTGTTGGGGCTTTTGCTTGCGTTTGGTCGCTTGGTTTGGGTTTCTTTTTGGCTGCGGTGGTGTTGGTTTTGGCGGGGGCGATTGTTTTTTCCGTTTCGGTTTGGCTTGGTTGGCTGGTTGGTTCTAGGTTGCCTTTGGTGATGGAGTTTTGCAATAAGCCGGCTGCTTCTTGGCCGAGGGTTTGAGCGAGATGGTTGACTAGGTGGGTGAACATGATTTCGCCCTGCTGTCCGAGGCTGTACATTTTGTCTAGCCCTTTGGACAGCGATTCTTCATAGCCGTGCACGTTCCTGAGCAGGGCTTCAAAGACGACGCTGAGGGTGGTGTCTAGGCTTACTAGCAGTTGGTCTGTTTGTCGTTGCAGGTGCAGCAGGTTGGCAAGGCGTTGTTGGGGGTGCAAGGGTGCGGCGCTGGGTTGTCCATAAAGCGCTGAGGGTTCCCAGATGCCGGGTAATTCGGGGGTAATTTCGCCTTCTAGGCTCTGGGCTCCACCGGAGAGCAGTTGGTCTTCTATTTTGCTTAGGCTTTGGCTGATTTGCTGGCTGAGGGTTTCTTGCAACCGGCTGCTTAAGATTTGCAAGAATTCGGCAATGAGTTGCTGTTGCTGGTTTGCTTGCTCTGTGCTGTAGATGCTGTGCTGTCTCTCTAGTTGCCTGATTTCTTTGAGCAGGCTGTCTCGTTCTTTTTGTAGGGTTTCTAGGTCGTTTTGTAAGGGCTGCATGAGGTTTGATCTCAGGCCGGTCATTTCTGCAATCACGTTTTGCAGCATTTGCTCGACTGCTTGCGGACTGTTGCCGCTTTCTTCTGCTTGGATGATGTTGGCGGACTGTTGCGGTTCGCCTAGTAAGGGTTGGATTTCTCCTAGATAGCTGCGGGTTCGCTCTAAGACTCGCCGATAGTCTTTGACCGTCTCTCCCATCCAGGGAAGGCGGGGCACCGGCATCTGTAATACGCTGTCTATCTCAGCAATGAGTGTGTGTATCCGAGCTTGATGAGAATTCACGAGTTTATTACCCTGTCTTGAACGTTTTTGAGATCCGCGTTTTTAGTTTAGCCACACCGGCTGTTATTTTTTATTTTCTTTGATTTTATGGCCGGTTTTTTGATTTTTTTTGTTTTTAGGCCGGTTCTTTCTTTGCTCTTGGGTTTGCTCCCCTGCTCGCTACCTCCAATTATGGGCCATTTTTTCGCCTCTTAGGAGCCTTGGCCGCGAGCTTCGCTATTACATACTTGTCTTATATCACTTTTTTGGCATTTTTTGAGGATTTTTGCTCTCAATATTTGGGTTTTTCTTGTGTGGCTAATTTTGTTTTTTTGCTGCTGGTGAAAGAATGTCTGGATGCCGGTTATAAGTGACGGTTTTGGCGGAAATATGGCCAATTTTATAAAAAAAATTTACCCTTATTTACGATGAATTCTCGGCTCTCCTTTTATAGGTTTTCCCCCGACTTTCCTAGCCTAGACTTTGCCTATTTTTTTTTGATCCCCCAGTCTTTCACCCCCTTTCTAGTCTTTTATTTGCTACACTGAGACAACGCCAGAAAAATACTTTCTGCACCGACGATTCCAGCATGAGAGGTCAAGCATGAGTCCCAGTACCCTACTTTTATCACGAGAACTGCCGGCACTACAATATGACTCGACAACCGAGCGATTTGATGAAACTTGGGAAGCTCCACTTTCTGTCCTTTTAGGTTTAGGACGCGCTGCGGGTGCTGATTTCGTCGAATTTTTCCTTGAACGAGTTAATTATATCAGTTGTTTGGCAGAAGATGACACGATTACCAGTATTTCTCCTCGTCTGTCAACGGGCGCCGGGGTGCGGGTGTTTCGGGGAACGGCTGATTGTTATGTCAGCACGAATGATTTATCTTTTTCGGGCCTAAAAGCTGCTTTAGAAAAAGGTCTTTCTATTTTGGGTTTACAGTTGCCTTCGGCTAATGCTTTTATTCCAGAAATTCATTTAGAGTTGTTGCGCGATTATGCAACGAAAAAAGGCAAGGATTCGTGGTTATCGAATTGCAGTTCGATGCGCGAAATGGGTGAGGTTTTGCTGGCCGGTAATGCTAAGTTAAATCTCAAGGCTAGTCATGTTCAATCACGCCGGGCAAGTTATTTCCGTGATTGGCAAGAGGTTTTGGTGGCTGCTTCGGATGGCACTTTTGCCCGCGATATTCGCCTTACTCAGTCGGCTGGTTTTAATTTGTTGTGCGCTGATGGTGCCCATCGTTCTTCGATAGCTAAACGGGCCGGTAATACAAGTGATCCAAGCTTTTTACGAGTTTGGAATTATGAGGAGGATGCTGCTGAGGTGGCGGAGTCTGCCGGCAAGATGTTATATGCCGATTATGTGGAGTCGGGAAATTACCCGATTATTATGGCTAATGAGTTTGGGGGTGTGATTTTTCACGAGGCTTGTGGGCACTTGTTGGAAACTACTCAAATTGAACGCAAAACTACTCCTTTTGCTGATAAGAAAGGCGAAAAAATTGCTCACGAAAGTTTGACTGCTTGGGATGAGGGACGCACTGATAATGCGTTCGGTACTATTGATATGGATGATGAGGGTATGCCGGCTCAACGTACTCTTTTAATCGAAAAAGGTGTGCTGAAAAATTTCTTGGCTGATCGGGCCGGTTCTTTGCGTACTGGTCATCCTCGCACCGGCAGTGGACGCCGCCAAAATTATTCCTATGCTGCTGCTTCTCGGATGCGAAATACTTATATTGCACCTGGGGATTACAGTATTGATGATTTGTTTGCGTCTATTGATAAGGGCATTTATTGCAAGAAAATGGGCGGGGGTAGTGTCGGGGCTACCGGCCAATTTAATTTTGGTGTGGAAGAGGCTTATTTAATTGAAAATGGGAAGGTTACTAAGCCTTTGAAAGGGGCTACTTTGATTGGGGATGCACAGGAAATTATGAATAAAATTTCTATGTGTTCTCAAGATTTGGGTCTGGCTGCCGGTTTTTGTGGTTCGGTTAGTGGCAGTATTTATACTACTGTTGGTCAGCCTCATTTGAAGGTTGATTCGATTACTATTGGTGGCCGGTAGGTTTTTTTGAACCGCAGATAAACGCAGATAAACGCAGATAAATGGCAGGCAAGATGCCTGCCCCACTTTTGTTGTAGTTAGTTTTTTTAGGGTTTAGGTTGAGTATGCCGAATATTAATGAGATTGCAAGTTACGCTGAGGATTCTGCGAAGAAGTTGGGTATCAAGAAGTATGATATCTATGGGGCTATTGTGGATGATACGAGTGTCCAGGTAGACCGGGGTGAGCCTAAGCAGGTTAAGGCTTCTAATCGTTCTAGTGTGACGGTTCGGGTTTGGAATGATGAGCAAACAATGGGCATCACTAGCACGACGGATGTTGATCCAAAGGGTTTGGAATTGGCGTTAAAGATGGCTTATGAGGCTAGTTTTTTTGGGGTGAAGGAATACGCTCCTGATTTTAGTCCTGAAGCGACGGCTCCTTTGGCGGCTGAGATTCCAAATGAGAAGTCACAACAAGCGCCAGTTTCTGAATTAATACAGACTTTGATAGGAGTTGAAAAGGAGCTTTTAGAGGCTCATCCTGCTATTAAAGGTGTGCCTTATAATGGTTTGGCGCAGCGGGATATGGATCGTTTTTATCTGAATAGTGAGGGGGCTTTGCGGACGGAGGCTCGCTCGACGGCTTCGATTTATTTGTACACTAAAACTGAGGAGGAAGGTAAGAAACCTCGCAGTGCCGGTGCTTTTAAAATAAGTCGGGGTTTGGAGGGTCTTGATACTGAGGGTTGTCTAAAGGAGGCGGTTGAGAAAACGATTAGCCATTTAAACTATGAAAAGGTTAAAACCGGCAAATATCGGGTTGTGTTTTCGCCGGAGGCTTTTTTAAGTTTGTTGGGGGCGTTTTCTAATTTGTTTAATGCTCAAAGTATTTTGGATAAGCAAAGTCTTTCTACTCCTGATTCTTTGGGTACGGAAGTTGCTTCTCCTTTGCTTTGTGTATGTGATGATGCGCTTCATCCGGCAAATATTGGGGCCGAAACTTTTGATGGGGAAGGTACACCGACTCGTCGGGTTGAGGTTATTAAGGATGGAATTTTGAGCAGCTTTTTGCATAGTTCAGGAACGGCAAAACGCATGAATGCTTCTCCCACCGGCCATGCCAATACGGGGGCGAAGGTAACGGTTAGTCCGCATTTTTATCATGTTTTTGCTGGTAAGCCGGCTGCTGCCGAATACAGTCTGGAAACGGCAGAAAATGTGATTTTAATTGATGATTTGCAGGCGCTTCATGCGGGTGTCAAATCTTTACAAGGTTCCTTTTCTTTGCCGTTTGATGGTTGGATTGTTAATAAAGGTGTTAAAACCAGTATTGAGTCTGCTACTGTCGCCGGTGATTTTCTGGAGTTGTTGAAGTCGATTATTTTTGTGGAAAGTGAGGCTGAGTTAACACCTGGTGGTTTGTGCCCTCGTGTTTGGGTTGAGGGGTTATCTGTTACTGGTGAATAACTCCACCTTGTTTAAAGTGGTGAGTTAAAGCGGTGGGTTAACGCGACGGGTTAACGCGCTGGGTTAAAACCCACCGCTACATGAATAAAACCCCTACGGGGTTAAGAAGGTTAATTTGTTAGTTTGTCAGTCGAAATTTAAAGCGGCGGGTTAAAGCGGCGGGTTAAAACCCACCGCTACATGAATAAAACCCCTACGGGGTTAATGAGGTTAATTTTTGGAAGTGGCAAGTTAAAATTCATTAGGGATCACAGCGAATTTCGATTAAAAATCCATCAGGATCATAGAAATAAATTCCCCGTCCAGTCGGGCGAGTAACCGGCCCGCTATCGATGCGAACATTGTTATTTTTTAAAACTTCCACCGCCTCATCAAATAAACTTTTATCAATATCAAAAGCTAAGTGATTAGCCCGCGTAAATTGTTGAGTAGGATCGCTATGAGGTGGGCTAAGTTCCGGTTCCCAAAATAAATCTAATACCGTTCCATCTGGAGTGATAAAATTCGCTACTTTTCCTTGGGAAACTAACTCTTTAAGAGTGCTGGGAACTTCTTCGCCGGCAAGTTCATGCAGTCCGAGTATTTTGCCGTAAAAATTGCGGGAAACGTCCATATTTTGCACATTTAAGGCGATGTGATGTACTCGCCGCAGGGTGCCGGTGTTTAGACTGGTTTGGGGCGTGGTTTCAGTTGAGAGCATATTTGCTGATTTCCCTTTATTTTAATTTTAGATTTATGTTAACTCATACATTGCTGGCATCTGTTACATTTTATGAAACAAAGCGGTGTCAGCCGAATTTTTTAGCCATACTAGCAAGCATTCGCTTTTTTTTTGCTATGCTATGCTGCAAGATGCGCGAGATTATCAAATTTTGTTTTTGTCTGGGTTTTTGATTTTGGGAATTGCTACGCGAGATTGGACGTTGCAATTTGATTTGATGGCGGTTGTATTTTTTACTTGTTTGCTAACTCAAGCTTTAGCAACTTGGTATTTTCACCGGCCCTCAAACCCCAGCTATTCTGAAATTTTTGCTTCTTTAAAAAGTGCTGTCATTACGTCTTTGAGTCTTTGTTTGCTGTTGCGGGCAGATTCTTATTTTACGATGCTAATTGCGGCAAACTTGGCAATTTTAAGTAAGTTTTTTATTAAATTTCAGGGCAAGCATTTCTTTAATCCTGCTAATTTCGGCATTATTTCTGCGCTGATTTTAAGGCCGGATGCTTGGGTTTCTCCGGGGCAATGGGGGGATGATTGGTGGTATGGTTTATTGTTTTTTGGAGGTGGAAGTTTAATTTTAAAAAAAGTAGGCCGGTGGGATACAACTGTGGCGTTTTTATTAACTTATAGTTGTTTGGAGGCTGTTCGTAATGTTTGGCTTGGTTGGACTTGGGATGTATTTTTGCACCGGCTGATGAGTGGTTCTTTGTTGTTGTTTGCTTTGTTTATGATTACAGATCCGCGTTCGATTCCAAATGCTAGAGTTAGCCGGCTAATTTGGGCAGCATTAATCGCCATTTTCACTTTTATTCTGCGAAATCAGTTTTTTGTTTCTGAGGCGGTTTTTTGGGCTTTGTTTGCTGTTGCACCTCTGACAATTTTGCTAAATTTCATCTGGCCGGCCAGCGATTTTTCCTGGTTGCAAACAACAAATTTAGAAAGTTTAAGCGTTGCGAAAGATGAGGAACCGCTGGGGATAGCCCAGCATACGATATAAGGAGGGTTTATGAAAATTTGGCAAGTTTTAAAAAGTGCGTTAGTGGCTGTTTTGTTGCTGCTTTTATGCGTACCGGCAGCCCAAGCTTTTTGCGGGTTTTATGTGGCAAAAGCTGACAGCAAATTGTATAACCAAGCGTCGCAAGTAGTGATTGCTAAAGACGGAAACCGCACGATTTTAACAATGGCGAATGACTATCAAGGTGCTATTAAAGATTTTGCCCTTGTGGTGCCGGTGCCGGTGGTTTTGCAACAAGAACAAGTCCGCATTGGCGACGCGCAAATTATTGAACGTCTCGATAGTTTTAGTGCGCCTCGTTTGGTAGAATATTTTGATGAAGACCCTTGTGAGGTTTTGCGACCGATGCCGGCTCCCGGTGCTTCACGCGGCCCTATTCCTGCAATGGCCCCAGCGCCCTATCAAGAAGATAGTTTAGGCGTAACAGTTGAAGCAAAATTTAGCGTCGGGGAATATGATATTGTGGTTCTCAGTGCTAAAGAATCGGATGGTTTAGAAACATGGCTAAACCAAAATGGTTATCAAATTCCCTCTGGTGCAAGTCCGCTTTTACGTCCCTATATTCGCCAAAACATGAAATTTTTTGTGGCGAAAGTTAATTTGGCAGAATTTGAGAAAGGGGGTTATAGTTTTCTGCGGCCTTTGATGATTGCTTATGAGTCTCCTAAGTTTATGTTGCCGATACGTTTGGGGATGATTAATAGCACCGGCGAACAAGATTTGATTGTTTATGTTTTGTCTCCCAAAGGTCAAGCAGAAATTACTAACTACCGCACGGTAAATGTGCCTTCTAATGCAGAAATTCCTGTTTTTGTCAAGGCACAGTTTGCTGATTTTTATAAGGCGATGTTTAATACTTCTTACAATCGAGAAGGCAAGAAAGTTGCGTTTTTGGAATATGCCTGGAATATGGCTGGTTGTGATCCCTGTTCGGCTGATCCTTTAAATCAGGAAGAGTTGAAGAAAGCGGGGGTGTTTTGGTTAACGCCAAACGGCAATAATAATGTGTTTGTTACTCGTTTGCACGTTCGTTATAGCCGTGATAAATTCCCCGAAGATTTGATGTTTCAAGAAACTTCTAATCAACAATCTTTTCAGGGGCGTTATGTTTTGCGCCATCCGTTTAAGGGTGCTGTAAGTTGTGAAGCCGGCAAACAATATCAAAAATCTCTGCCGGCACGCTTTGAGCAAGAAGCGCAAACTCTGGCAAAATTAACGGGGTGGAATATGCAGGAAATTCGTAATAAAATGAAGCAACTTCAAAGTCAACAAACTCCATTTTGGCGGAGTATTTGGCCGTAAATGGCAGACAAAAGAGGCCGGCTGTTGTGTCGGCTCTCTAAGAAAAAGCAATTTTCTTGTGGGATTTTGCCTTTTTAGTTGATAATATCAGTAGAGTTCAAAGCAGTATGGTGTCCCAAAAACGCAATCGCTGGATTATTCAAACGGTGATGATATTAGCACTCACCGCCTTTGTGGGGTTTTCCCTGCTTCCGATTCTCACTACCGTTCCCAAAGCAAAGCAAGTGCCTCAACAGGCTGCTACACCGACACCGACATCAGCATCGCAGCAACCGTCTGGCCAGCTAAACAAGCAGGCCGACTTAGAAGCGCAGGCGCGGGGTTATGAATTGGTTTTGCAAAAAGAACCAGAAAATAAGGCGGCTCTGGAGGGGTTGATCCGCACGAGATTACAGTTAAATGATGTTAAAGGTGTGATTGCGCCGCTGGAAAAATTGGCAGCATTAAATGCAAATGAACCAAGCTATACAGTATTGTTGGCGCAGGCAAAACAACAAACTGGAGATGTTGAAGGTGCCGGTGCGGCTTATCGTTCAATTTTGAATAGTAAACCAGGGAATATTGACGCATTGCAAGGAATGGTGAATTTGTTATTACAACAAAACCGGCCTGAAGCTGCGCTAGGGTTGTTACAAGATACGATTAAAAATGCCCCAAACCTCAATAAAGCACAACCTGGTAGTGTGGATGTGGTGGCTGTTCAGCTAATTTTAGGTCAAGCGTATGCTCAACAAAACCGATATGATCAAGCGATTATTGTTTATGATGAGTTGAGCAAAACAAAACCCGATGATTTTAGGCCGATTTTAGGCAAAGCAATTGTCTTAAAAACTCAAGGAAAAGTTGAGGAAGGAAAGGCTTTGTTTAATCGAGCAAGCGCCCTCGCACCGGCACAATATAAGGATCAAATTCAACAAATGGCAACCGATAACAAGCCGGCAGCCTCGCAAACTTCGCCGCCAGCTTCGCAAACTTCGCCGCCAGCCTCGCCGCCAACTTCGCCGCCTGCTTCCCCAACTCCTTAGAAACTTAACCCCCCCTTCCCTAGAAAGGGAGGGGAAAAAAGTTCAATTTTATTGCCGAATTTTACTTTGCTTCCCCGACGGCTGGAAGAGGTTCCAGTGTCATTTAGGAAAGTTTTCTATCAAAGCAATAAAACCAAAAATAAGAAACAGTCCACCGCCTATTGCTGTAACCGTTCGTTCTGAAATGCGACCTGCTATTAAGCGACCGGCCATGACTGCAATTAACGCGCAGATGCTATGGCCTAAAATAGCACCCAATGTCACTCCCCAGGCGTCGTTACTTGCAGCTAAAGCAATGGTTGTAATTTGGGTGCGATCTCCCCATTCGGCAACAAAAGTCAGGGCAAAAGATTGCATAACAATTGCCAATTGTGGCGACTGCAAAGCTAAGGCTAAATTGCCGCTTTTTTTAACAGCATTGTCGGGTAAATTTATCTCGGCTTTTTCCACTACCGCAGCGGCTTCTTCAAGTTCATCACCATTTGATGTGGCCGGCATTTTGCTGGCATCATAAAGCAGCTTTAAGCCAAAGCCCAAAAACAAGGCAATTTCGGCAAAATCAATATATTCTTGGCGTAAAAATGAGGCCGCTTTACCAATTAAAACCGAGAGAATAGTCATCGCTGCCAACGCTGCAACCACTCCAATAAATACCAAACGCCGGTTGTGGCGCATCGCTAAAATTGCGGCAATAAAAAACGTTTTGTCGCCTAATTCAGAAACCGTAATTAGTAATAAACCTTTGGTAAATGCTGTTAACACTTTGTTGATCTCCTCAGAATTTGTAGATAACCTGAGTGAGCTTGATGTGGGTCGCTAGACTTCACCAAGCCCACATCAGATGTAGACTTAGTGAAGGTCTCGCTCCCAAGTGTTTGACGCATTCTTTGACGCTTTGCCTCAAATTCTTGTCGTCTGAACCAGGTTTATCACCAGTATGTTGATTCAGACGGGCCGGCGTTTTGGGTGCCGGTAGCTACTCCCCTTCGTTTCTCAGCAATTATACATCTACCTTGTGGCAGATGCAAGCCCCCCGCTTAAAAATTTGAGAGGCGGGATTGTTGGGCAAAAAAGCTTAGGATTTTAGATGGGATAGCAAAAGATGAAACCTTTAGATTTTCGATATATGCCAAGAGAGGATTTTTCAAAATAAAAACATTCTAAGAGTTATCAATAACCTAGTTTGCTGTAAAAATCCGTGTGGTTAGTTACCAATAGAAAAAGTTTAACCTCAGCCTTAATTTTATGCTCGTCATCTTGAAAAATTAAATTAAGAGCGTATTCAACCCCTATTTTCAGCCACAGCGCAAAAGGCTGGGTTTTCACCCAAAAAAACTGAGATAAACAGGGATGCTTGCTTTGGACAGCACCGGCATCAAAAATCAGTGAGTAATTGATGGTTATCATTGATTTTGCCGAAGCCTCCTCTGTAGGTAGCAAGGCTGGCATGGCGGCTTTTGCAGCAGAAATTACCGTTTCTTTACCCCAGACTCGCATAATTTACGAAAAGTTTAACAACGTTAGGCTATGATCCAAACAGCTTTATGCTTCTCTCAAAGGAAGTGCTAAAGCACCACAACTACCCTGTCGCTATCAATCAGGAAGATGCGTACATTATACATTCTTGGAATTCGCGGCCTACCGGCAAAACACGGCGGTTTTGAAACTTTCGCTGAACGTTTGGCACTTTACCTTATTTCACAAAACTGGAAAGTAGCGGTTTATTGCCAAGAAGATCACGGCACAGAAATTTGGGAGGACTATTGGAACGGGGTAAAATTGATTCACATTCCTATCCCGTATAAAAAAGCAACAGGGACAATAGTTTTTGACTGGAAAGCAACCCTCCACGCAGCACGCCAGGAAGGTTTATTTTTAACCTTGGGTTATAACACAGCCATTTTCTGCGGGTTGTTGCGTTTAAAAGGTTTAACCAACATCATCAATATGGATGGGCTGGAATGGAAACGGCAAAAATGGAACCATGTAGAAAAAGCCTGGTTATATATTAATGAACTGTTAGGATGTTGGTTTGGAAATCATTTAATTGCCGACCACCCAGAAATAAAAACTCATTTAATCACAAGAGTGCCGGCAGAAAAAGTAACTGTTATTCCCTACGGCGCTGACCGAGTTGTGGCCCCAAAAATTGAGGTTCTCAACCATTACAATTTGGAAGCATATCAATATGTAATCGTCATTGCCAGACCTGAACCTGAAAACTCTATTTTAGAAGTTGTTTCGGCATTTTCCAGACAAAAAAAAGGCTATAAAATGTTGGTTTTAGGAAAATATTATGACGACGTAGCCTATCATCAAGAAGTTAAAAAAGCGGCGAGTGAGGAAGTGATATTTCCTGGGGCAATTTATGAAAAAGAAGCCGTGAATGCCTTAAGATATTATGCAAGGCTTTATATTCATGGGCACACTGTGGGCGGTACAAATCCTTCCCTCGTTGAAGCCATGAGCGCCAGTTCTCCAATTCTTGCTCACGATAATAAATTTAACCGCTGGGTTGCTGGCGTAGACGCTCATTATTTTTCTACGGAGGAAGAATGTGCTCAACAACTCGACTGGCTTCTCGATAGTGAAGAAGAACTCAACAAAATGAGACAAGGCAGCCTCAAACGTTACAACGAAGAATTTGCAGAAGACAGTGATGTTAAAGCTTATGAGAAATTGTTTTTCCAGCAACTCGGCAAACGAGAGACTGAGGTTGATCTATCGCTGGATAAGCAGCAAGTTCCCTAACAAGTGAGGAAAACCGAATCATAAAAGGTGAGGCAATTTCGGACGCAAAAACTGCTTTTCATCGGCCAGATCGATCTAGGATCAAAATCAGCCAAAGCGCTCAACCGGCATACAGCCAAAATTTGAGCGCCTCAACTCTATCATGTTTTCTCAAGCCACCGCCTTTATAACGTAAGCGAGACAAAAGCTATGACAATTCTGGAACAAGGCACGATTACTATACATACCGAGAATATTTTTCCCATTATCAAGAAGTCTCTTTATTCTGACCACGAAATTTTCTTGCGGGAATTAATTTCTAACGCCGTCGATGCCATCCAGAAAATGAAAATGGTTTCTTTGGCCGGCGAATTTTCTGGAGAAGTAGGCGAACCCGAAATTACTCTCACCATCGACAAAGATAATAAAACCCTCGCCATTTCTGACAACGGTATTGGGATGACTGCCGAAGAGGTTAAAAAATATATTAACCAAGTGGCATTTTCCAGCGCCGAAGAATTTATCCAAAAATATAAAGCCGCAGATGACCAGCAAATTATTGGTCACTTTGGCCTCGGTTTCTACTCATCTTTTATGGTGGCAACAAAAGTAGAAATTGACACCCTTTCTTACAAAGAAGGTGCCCAAGCTGTTCACTGGTCTTGTGACGGTTCTCCTACGTTTGAACTTACCGACTCGACGCGCGACACACGCGGCACCACCATCACCCTGACGCTGCAAGAAGAAGAGGCCGAATATGTGGAGGCTTCTCGCATCCGCCAATTGGTGAAAACCTATTGTGATTTTATGCCGGTTGCTATCAAAATGGATGGCGAACAAATCAACCGGCAAAAAGCGATTTGGCGGCAATCTCCCAGCAGCCTAAGCAAAGAAGATTACCTAGAATTTTACCGTTATTTGTATCCTTTCCAAGAAGACCCGCTGCTGTGGGTACACCTGAATACCGATTATCCTTTTTTGGTGAATGGGATTTTATATTTCCCGAAACTTAAACCTGATGTTGATGTCACCAAGGGCCAGATTAAACTATTCTGTAATCAGGTATTTGTCAGCGAACACTGTGAAGAAATTGTTCCGAAATTTTTGTTACCGATGCGCGGGGTAATTGACAGTCCTGATATTCCCTTGAACGTTTCCCGCAGTGCCTTGCAAATGGATCGCACCGTGCGGAAAATTGCTGATTTTATTGCCAAAAAAGTTGGCGACCGGCTCAAAGAATTGTATCGAGAAGACCGGGAAAATTATATCAGCAGTTGGAAAGACCTGGGCACGTTTGTTAAGTTTGGGGCGCTGAATGATGAAAAGTTCAAAAAGCAAGTTGAAGATATCATCATTTACCGCACAAGTGCTGAGTTAAGTGCTGCTAAAACTGACACTCCTGCTGTTGAAGTGCAATCGGAAGATGGGGACATTTGGCAACAAGTTAAACCGGAAGGTGGGACTGCCGGTGGCCCTTCCTTTACCACAATTAAGGAATATTTGGAACGCAATAAAGAAGGCCATGAAAATCGCGTATTTTATTGCACCGATGAAGTGACGCAGGCGACTTACATACAACTGCATAAAAGTCAAGGGTTAGAAGTCCTATTTATGGATTCTTTCATTGACCCGCACTTTATCAGTTTCTTGGAACGCGAGTTTAAAGATGTGAAGTTTTCTCGCGTTGATTCAGAACTTGATGATACTTTGATTGACAAAGATAAAACCTCTGAAATTGTCGATCCAAGTACCAATAAAACTCGCAGCGAAGAGATTGCGGACTTGTTTAAAACCGCGCTGAATAAGCCAAAATTGACGGTACGCACGGAGGCTTTGAAATCGGATGATGCTGCTGCAACGCCGCCGGCAATGGTGTTATTGCCTGAGTTTTTGCGCCGGTTGCGTGATATGAATGCTATTTTGCAACAGCAGGATTTAGGGCAGTTCCCCGATGAGCATATTTTGGTGGTAAATACGTCGCACCCGTTGATTCAAAATTTGGCATCTTTGAGTCAAGGTTCGATTATTCAAGGTGAAGGAAAATCGCCTTCTGCGGAGTTGGCTGAGATGATTTGTCATCATGTTTATGATTTGGCTTTGATGGCTCAAAAAGGCTTTGATGCTGAGGGTATGAAAGCGTTTGTTGAGCGTTCAAATAAGGTGCTGACTCAGTTAACAGAAAAGGCGGCCAAATAGTTAGTTAGATAAATTTTCCGCCAGTTCCCCCTTCCCTGTTTTTTTAAGGGCGAGGGGGATTTTTTGTGCTTTTTTCTGATAGGGAAGGTGGGATGGGGGTTAGGTTTTTTCGGTTGCCAGATGCTCCCGATAATACCAGATCCGATTTACAGAGGGCCTTTTTTTGGATTTCTCAAAAAGTTATTTTTTTAAAGCTTTTATGTAGGGTTTCAGTTGCGGGGATTGCTTTATTTAAGGAGTATAAAATCAGCGGAAGAAATGAGAGAGCAATTAAAGTTTCTGGCTGGTTATATTAGGCCGTAAAATAGAGGAGGGGGCGGGTTCTATTGGTTTTTATTCAGCAGCCGGTATTTTTGCGCGTAGTAAGTGTTACAGCGTCAGGGGCGATGGGAATAATAAGATATTCAAGCGAACATCCTAATCAATGTCTAACCCCATCTTCTGCCCAGCAGACAGAGGCGGAAGCCAATTTGACTTAGGAAAATTGCTCAAAACCTAGAATTGTCGCGGGTGTTGGAATGCTACAAAGATACTTAAGCCAAAATGATCTAGAAAACGCCGATAGCCCGGAAAAAATTGCCCTTATTTTTCAAAAATTGGGCTACAACGCTGCACCTCAGCAATCAGATGTGGAAGGTTTAGAACTACCGGCTCGCACCGCCAAAGCTATTAAAAAAGTTCACCTAATTGCTGAGGAAAAAAGCGCTGTTTATACGCTACAAGTGTGGCTGTTTCAGTTGCAAGAGCAGGAGTGTACTTCAGAATTAGATGCCAAGAAAAGGATGAAAGCTATTGCCAGTAGTCTTTGCAGTCGGGGTTCTAATTTTCAATTTCTTTTGCTTGGTACTAAGGACTATAAACAGTTAATTTTAGTTAATCCGCGCCTGAGTTTGGATGAGCAAATGAATCTGCGCCTGAGCATCCAACCCTGGCAAATTGACCTCTGCTATCCGAGTAATTATGACCGGCATAGGCTCGAATCAATTGCTGCTCATAACCTCAAACCGCAGGAAATTTACGAGCTACAATATCAAGCTTTTAATTTACTCCAAAACAAGAAAAATAGAGGCTCACAGACGAAAGATTCTCTAGGGCTTTATCTGCAAGAAATTGGCCGGTTTCCTTTGCTGCGGGATTCCGAAGAAATTGCCCTGGCTCAGCAAATTGCCGATTTATTGAGATTGGAAGAAGTGGGAAAAACTTTGTCTAAGCAACTTGGAAGAAAGCCGGATGAGAGTGAATGGGCTTCTGCCCTAAATATGCAGGTTTTTGAGTTTCGTAAACGGCTTCACCAAGGTCAAAAAGCCAAAGAAAAAATGATCGTTTCCAATTTGCGCTTAGTTGTGTCGATTGCCAAAAAATATCAAAATCGGGGGTTAGATTTCTCGGACTTAATTCAAGAAGGAAATATGGGCTTAATTCGAGCAGTAGAAAAGTTTGAAGGAGAAAAAGGTTATAAATTTTCTACTTATGCTTATTGGTGGATTCGCCAGTCTATTACCAGAGCAATTTACGATAAATCCCGACTGATCCGCCTGCCGATTCATCTCATAGAGAAAATTTCTCGAATTAAAAACACTATTCAAATTTTAACGCAAGAATTGGGTCGCCAACCGACTGAAGGGGAAATAGCAACACGCTTAGAAATTCCCGTTGAAAAGCTGCAATTTATTACTACAGCCTCTCTGACACCTTTTTCTTTAGAAACGCTAGATGATGCTTTTGAATCTGGCTATGAAACCCCAGAAGAATACGCTATAAATCTTTTGCGGCTCGAAAATCTGGAAAGAGTTTTAGACACCCTCAGCCCCCGGCAGCGGGATGTTATCCGAATGCGTTACAGTTTGGATGATGGCAAGCTCAAAACATTAGACGATATTGCTCAACACTTTAATATTAGCCGTGAGAGAATTCGCCAAATTGAGACGAAAGCGATGAATAAATTACGCCATCCTCAGCGCCGCTATTTTCTCACTGAGGAGCTTTGTCCGCAAGAGTGGCAAAAGGCTACGATAAACAACGATATTCAAGAGCCATTTTTGCTATCTGCTAACACTTCCAATATGGTGAGCGCGCCCAATTCCAGCACAAACTACCCGAAAAAAGATAGCCTTGATGAGACTAATTTACCAACGAAAAAGCCAGCAAAATATACCCAGTCTAAACCGAAAGAAAAAGCCACCAAACCGCAAGACGATAGCATGAAAACAAGGCGTTTGTTATTTTGGCCACCCCAACCAAAAGCAAAATCTAGCAATTATAAAAGTGATAAACAACCAAGCAAACCCGAACCCAGCAAGGTTAGCCCCGTTGTCTCGTCATTGCTAGAACTCTCCTCAACTAAGCCGCGATATTTTCCTGTAAATTTAACTCTTTCTGAGCCTCCTTTTTTGGCTTCTTTTAGCATAAACTCACCGGATATTATCAGCCACTATGCCGCCGGCAAAAGGGATTTTAGACGAATAAACTTGAAAGGAGCAAATTTAAGCAATGCAAATTTGAGTGGAGCAAACCTAGAAGGAGCGAAGCTTGCCAAAGCCAATTTGAGCAATGTTAATTTCAGCGGAGCTAATCTCAGGGGAGCCGATCTTCGGGGAGCTAATCTCAGGGGCGCTAATTTTTATTTTGCTGATTTAACCGAGTCTTACCTCTGGGGTGCTGACTTGGATGCTGCGAATTTATCTGAAGTGATTTATAGCGATAAAACCCAATTTCCTCGCGGGTTTGAACTCTGAAAATATGAGAGTTTTAAATATCCTATTGCCAGGGGTTTATTGTGGTGATTACCAATAAAATCCCTAGTAATATTTAAACAATAAAAAGAGGAATTTTCCCGATTAAACAGCAAATAACCGAACAAAGCATTTTTGCAAGAAATGATGTTGCCGAACTATCTCACGAAGTTGGAAAGCGCCACCGACTTTTTTGGCATTTTTGAAAAATTGTGGAATGATGATAGTGTTGATATTGCCGAGAAAATTCAGCTAATGAATAAGCGAGAAAATTTAAAACTTTGCAGTTCACCTTACACGCCGTATCAGGTATTTATTAAAGCCCTTTATGAATTCTTTAAGGAAGAAACTGCAACGGAAACCAAAGAAGGAAAAAATAGCGCTCTTGATCTCGCCAGTTTCCAACAACAAGGCTATCAACAAGCGGTAAAACTGTTAGAAAGACATCAAGGAGTAATGGTAGCAGACTCAGTAGGTTTAGGAAAAACTTATATTGCTCTGCGGCTAATTGAACACCGGCTCAATAACAAAATTGCCGGTCATATTCCTCGCATCTTAATTGTTTGTCCTGCTCAACTGCGGGATTTAATGTGGCGAAAAAAATTAGATGAATTTGGCTTTGAAGCCGATATTCTTTCTCAAGAAGAAATCAGCCGCGTTAATTTTGATATTCGCCGTTATATAAAGCATGATTTAGTCATTGTCGATGAATCGCACAATTTCCGCAATTCTGGCACAAATCGCTATCGAAACTTACAAAAATTAATGAGTAGCGGCAAAGCCCATAAACAAATCGTTTTGCTGACAGCTACACCGATTAATAACAGCATTTATGATTTGTATCATCAGATATTGTTGTTAACTCGCCATAGCGAAACTTACTATCGCAATTGGGGAATCCGCAATCTTAAAAGCTATTTTAAAGCTGTAGAAAACGGCAAATCAGATATCAGCGAACTGCTTTTGCAGACAATGGTAAAGCGTAGCCGGCAAGATGTGATTATTCGACAGCAAGCCGGTGAGAAAATTGAGATTGCCGGTCAAGAAATACATTTTCCAAAACGCAAATTAGATGAGCATAAATTAACCTATAACTTTGAAGCAAGCTTTCAGGGGCTTTATGCCGGTATTGCCGATCAAATTGACCAAATGCAGTTAGCACCGTATAATATTAGGGCGTTTAAAAAGAATAAAGATAAAGAAGATCAAGCTCAAGTTAAGCGAAATGAAGCCCTTGTTGCTTTGATGAAAACTCTTTATTTAAAACGGCTGGAAAGTTCCCTCATTGCTTTTGAAAATAGCATCAACTATCAAATGCAGTTTCAGAAACGATTTGATGAATATCTCAATCAAGGGCAACTTTTAGAAACTAAAGTTTTTCGCAAAATTGTCGCTGCCGAAATTGATGAAGCAGAAAAAACAGAAGTTGCGGATTTTCTTTCATCATTACAAGAAATTGACCCCAAAGATTACCGTAAAGATGAACTGCAACAGGCAATTTTTTCAGACTTGGAAACCCTCAAAGACATTTTGAAAAAACTTAAACTAATTAAACTAGCTGTCGCAACAAAACAAGATTATGACCGGAAATTAGCCGCTTTTAAACAATTCCTGCTCACTCATCTCAAAGGACAAAAGATTTTAGTTTTCAGCTATTTTCAAGATACTGCCAACTATTTGCACGAAGAATTGGTGAAAGATTCAAATTGGTTAAAACTCATGCAAATTAATAACCGCACCCTTGTTATTGACTGCATTACGGGAGAAACAAACAGTAAACAGCGCCAAGAAAAGGTAAAAAGTTTTGCGCCAAAAGCCAATTGTAAAGACGAAGAAGAATTGCAAAATTACCGCCGCCAAGAAATCGATATTTTGATTTGTACTGATGTGTTATCGGAAGGGCAAAACTTGCAAGATGCCGGTACTATTGTTAATTATGATTTGCATTGGAATCCTGTGCGAATGATACAGCGGGCCGGTCGAATTGATCGTTTAGGAAGCGAGTATCAATCGTTGTTTATTTACAATTGTTTTCCCGAAGAAGGCTTAGAAAAATTGCTGGGATTAGTGAAAAAATTACAGCAAAAAATTAGCTCTATAAACGAAACTGTTGGTTTAGATGGCAGCATTTTAGGAGAAACAATTTCCGAAAAATCTCTCAATGAACTACGCCGGCTTAAACTAGCAAAAACCGAGGAAGAAAAAGCTGCTATTCTTGCAGAATTGGAACAAGCAACCGATTTTGTTTCTTTGAATGAAATGCGATTTCCCTTAGTTGAATTTCTGCAAGAAAAAGGCAAAAAAGCAGCGGAGAATTTACCTGATGGAATTTTCAGCACTCGCAAAAACATCCAGAATATTGATGGTGTTTTTATCGCTTTTCGTGTGAAAAACCGGCACTTCTGGCAGTTTTACCCCCGCCTTAATGGCACTATCTCTACCCTTGCCCAAAACTGCATTACTGACAAACGAAAAATTTTCAATTGGCTAAAATGCAAACCAGAGGAGTTTTTGAACTCAGACGAAATAAAGCCGGTGGCATTTGATAGCACTATTTTTGAGGTTTTAGAAGCTGCTGTACAAAATTTGTTAAACGAACTCAACCCGCAAAAAGTAAGCGCCCAACTGCCGCAAAAATTGCCGAAATGGTTGCAGAAAATTGACTACGCTTTGAGTCAAATATCAGAAGTGGAAGCCTCAGAAAAGCAGCGAGTGCATAAAGTTATTACGACTTTTCCACATTTGCGGAATTATCAGCGAGAAATACAATTTATTTGGGATAAATATGTGAAACTTCGAGAGTTAAATACATTGCTGTCAGAATTAGATGATTTATTTTGCGAACGAGAACTTTATAGTCAAATTTCCAATCAAGACGATGTAAGCTTATTAGAATTTTTTGAAAAAGAAGATATCGAATTAATTTGTTACCAGTGGTTTAAACCAAAATAACAACCTCCTCAGCCCGCCTCATTTTAAACCCACTACCAACAAAAAACCTCAATAACCTCAAACAAAGCCAGAAAATCATCAATACCCTCTTCTACCTGGCTGTGTTTTCCTCCTGTACCTAGTGGTGTGAAAAAAAACCTAAAAATCCCAACCAAAAACCACAAATAATCAACCGGCCCCCACTACAACCGCAACCCCTTTACCCAAACCCCCACCTCAAGGTAAAATAAGAGATTGCACCCAAAAAAGCAAAAAGCAAACCAGGAGACAATCATGGCACGCCAATGTCAACTCACCGGCAAAAAAGCCAATAACGGATTTGCCGTATCCCACTCCCACCGGCGCACACACCGCCTACAAGAAGTTAACCTTCAATGGAAACGCATCTGGTGGCCTCAAGGCAACCGCTTCGTCAAACTCCATATTTCCACCAAAGCCATCAAAACCCTGAACCTCAAAGGCATTCAAGCCTTCGCAAAAGAAGCGGGTATTGATTTAAACAAATTTTAAGGCAACTCTAAACACCCCTCCTAGGGGCGACACCCCCGTGCTCGCCCCCCTACTGCCCCAAACCAGCGAAACACCCCTACCCCCCAACCTCCGCCAACAGCGCCGCCTTCACTCTTTCAAATTCCGCCTCAATAAGCTTGACAGGTTCAGTAGAATCAGGTATAATTCCCTTTTTTCCCATCGTTTCCAAATGCTGGCATAACTCAAACATCGAAGGAGCACCCACCGTCCCGCTGGTAGACTTCAAAGAATGAGCCGCCGTTTGTAGAGCCCGTCCATCCCCCGCTTCAATTGCCGCGTAAATATTCGCAAACAACTGCGGTACATTCTCCAAATAAATCTCAATCACCTCCTCCAAAGCTTCGAGATCCCGCAAAGATGCCAACATCTTCTGATCTAGCAAAGGAACCTCCGAAACAGGCTCCGAGAGATTATTAATTGAACTATTCTGACTTGACATATCACTATCCCCCTGAGCTTCAAAAATCCCTGCTTTGGAGTCAGAAACCTCGTGAGCTCTTGAAAGCGGCTTACACTCACCCAAAGCTTTAACCAACTCATCCATGCGGATAGGCTTAGTAATATAATCATCCATTCCCGCCTCAATACACTCCTCACGGTCGCCCTGCATCGCATTTGCAGTCATCGCAATAATCCGAGGACGCGATGAAGCCGGCAATAATTGGCAAATTTGACGAGCCGCCGCCAAGCCATCCATTTCTGGCATCTGAACATCCATTAGCACCACATCATAGGGCTGCCGGTGGAGAGCGTCAAGCACCTCTAACCCATTTCCCGCCACCTCCGCACGATAGCCAATGCGCTCTAAAGTCAATAAAGCCACCTTTTGATTAACAGGATTATCTTCTGCCAGCAAAATTCGCAAAGGCAACATTTCCCCCATTTGAGCATTAACAGGGCCCAAAGCTGGCTTATTTTCCAAACGCTGACCGCCAAACACCCCCATCAGCACATTATAAAATTGAGACTGTTTCACCGGCTTACTCAAAACCGTAAACTCTAAACTGTGTTCTGGCGTAACTCGATTTTCGGCATTTCTTAAACTACTCAACATCACCACCGGCAAATATCGCCCCTTTTCCAAACTGCGAATTTCTTCGATCAACTCCACACCCGACAAGTCGGGCAAGTGCATATCTACCAATATCAAATCAAACGCCGGCTCACGGTTTAAAATAGCCAGAGCAACCTTCGCCAAACTCACCCCCACAGCCACCATTCCCCAGGATTCTGCTTGTTTTGTCAAGCCGCAACGGGTTGTTTCCCCATCCTCAACAATTAATAAGCGTTTTCCTGCTAATGCCGGTTGCCACTCTGCCAAATCGACTCGCCCATAATCTTCAACCGACCGCGCTATCACCGTAAAATAAAATGTCGAGCCGGCTTGGGGAGATTGCTTGATTTTTTCTGTGAAATTATCCCCTCCCATTTCCGATTGCCCATTCTTAAATGTTTCTGGGGGATTGCCACCAATTGCCCCCATACTTTCTACCCACATCCTTCCGCCCATCATTTCGCTGAGACGCTTACTAATTACCAGTCCCAGTCCTGTCCCCCCATACTGCCGGCTCACCGAAGAATCAATTTGACTAAAGGATTTAAACAACCGTTCCATACGGTCGGTAGGAATGCCAATTCCGCTATCTTTGACGGCAAATAAAATTTGATAACAGGGACTTTGATCAGCCGCCTCTATGGCTGTAGAAGAGATGCTGACCACGACTTCACCAGAGTGAGTAAACTTAACAGCATTCGAGAGCAAATTTACCAAAACTTGCCTTAATCGCGTTACGTCTCCGATAATTTTTTCAGGAGTTCCGGGGGCAATTATGTAGGCCATTTCGATGTCTTTTTCACCGGCTCTGGAGGCAAGTAAATCTAGGGATTCTTCAATGCAAGAGCGCAAATTAAAGGGATGTTCTTCTAAATCTAATTTGCCCGATTCTATTTTAGAAAAATCCAGAATATCATTAATAATTGTCAGTAAAGATTCCCCAGATGTGCGGATTGTTTCCACAAAATCCCGTTGTTCTGGTGAAAGAGAAGTGTCTAATAACAAACCGGTCATGCCAATAACAGCATTCATCGGCGTGCGAATTTCGTGGCTCATCGTTGCCAAAAATTCACTTTTTGCTCGCGTCGCTTCCATCGCTCGGTCGCGGGCGCGGGCCAAATCTTCGGCATCTTGTTGGCGTTCTAGTTCTCGCCCTATCCATTGAGCCATCAGTTTAAGTAGTTCTTTATCGACGGGTCGGAAAGGCCGGTTGAGGGGTTTACTGCTAAAAAAGCTGAGGGTACCGTACACCTTGCCGCCGACGACGATGGGGGTGCCAATATAAGCTTCTTGTCTAAACGGAGCTTTTATTGGTTGATATTGCCAGCGAGATACCATCACAGACTCAAAATAAAGCGGTTCGCGCTGCAAAACCGTTTCTCGGCAATAGGTTTGTTGCAAATCAAATACATCCCCTGGATGCACCGACTGATCGGGAGATTGGGCAGCCACGACTTCGTAACGGTCGCTCTCTATGTGAGATAAAACCCCATATTCCAGTTCAAAGCGGTGCCGGCCCATCGTCACAAGCCCCTGTAAACGCTGCTGAAACGTCAATTTTCGAGCAGAGGTCACTTTATATAATCCGCGTATATAGGCTTCACTTTCGCGTAGTTCTTGTTCGGTTCGTTTGCGTGTTGTGATATCGCGGGAGACAGATACGAGTTCTTGAACTGTGCCGGTTTCGGGATCTCGGACGGTGCGGGACGTGGTTTCAAACCAAATGTAATCGCCATCTTTGCGGCGAATGCGGTAGCTGACTGTGTAGCTAACGGCTCGGTCGCGTAAAATGGCGATGGCTTTATGAATGTTTTTGCTGTCGTGGGGATGAAAAAATTCAAAGATAGAACGTCCGATCAGTTCGGCGCTTGTGTAGCCTAGTAAGCTTTTGCAGGCCGGTGAAGCATACAAACAAATGCCATCGGGGCTGAGGCGGGCGATCAAGTCGGTGGAGTTTTCGGCCATCAGCCGGTAGCGTTTTTCGCTGGCTTCTCTTTCTTGTTGGGCGGTTTCAATGGCAGCAAGCATGGCGTTTATTGTTTCTGCCAGTTTAGAGAGTTCGTCTTGTCCTACGAGGCGAACTCGCAAGGAAAGGTCGCGCCGGTCTGCGATGCGGCTGACGCTGGTGCTGAGGCGGGCTAGTCTGGAGAGGACTAATTTTTCTACCAGCAATAGGGTGATTGTGCTAAATACTAAGCCAACGGCGAGCAAAGAAACGGTGAAATAACGAACGCTGGCTTTGCCTTGTTGGTAGATGTCTCTGTTAAAGTGTACTCTCAACATTAGGGCCGGTTGGCCGTAAATGTCTCGCAGTAGTGCGTAACCGGCAATTCTTTCGCTTTTTTCTCCGGCTATGCGAGAGGTGGGTCTAACTAAAATTTTGGGATCTTTGTTAAGGTTGAGCGGGCGTTTGCTCGATAGGGCTAAGGTTTCTGGTTTTAGCTCTTTTATTGCGGCTGTGGCGGCTTTGATGTCTGGGTCGCTATCGCTGTTCGGGTGTAGGCTTAGCGATAGTTGGGTGATGTCGGCCAGGCGTTTCACTTCTTCGCTGTCTAAGTACCTGCCCATGATCAGGGTACCGCGACTGGGGCCGGTGCCTTCACTGGGGAGGATCGGTTGGGAGGCTATGAGGATCGGCCCTTCTGGTAACATGACGATGCCTGCTATTTGGCTATTTGACTGCGGCTTTACCAGCAGGGGACTTTTTGCTGTCAGGTGTTTTTGTAAACTCTCGGAAACGGGTACTGCTGCTTGTTTGTTGAGATTGTAGCCTTTGCTATACCGGATTTCTCCTTTGCGATCTAGCAATAGCAATGCGTTTAGTCTCAGTTGGTTGAAGGTTGTATCACCAAAATTTGAGCGGATAAATTCTTGGGCGGCTGGGCTTTTTGCTTTGGCTTGGCTGATAAAGTTGTAGGTGTCATCCCATTGGGCTTGGTCTTGGGCTAGGGTATCTAGGTTTGACAGGTCGTCGTTTATGGCATCCAGGGCTCTGGCTAGGTCTTTTCTTACTCCCTGGCCTTCAAGTTTTTGAAAGTCTCTCAATAAAATTGTTGAGGCGGTCGCAGATAGCACGACGTTTAGGGTGACTAGGGCTGCTCCTACGATTAATAAGGTTTTTATCCGAAGTTTCATTGTTAATGCCCCTTTATTTTTACACCGGCCACTTTTTTATGGTTATGTTCGTTTTTTTCCAGATTTTTTAATGGCTGTTTTTTTAACGTATTTTTTTTCCCTCCGGTTTTTGGCCCACAGGTGTCGGGGTTGCTTTTTTTGTCGGTTGGGTCTTTGTTTATCGCCATTCTCCTACGCCCAAACTCTTGTCTTTTGTGGGACACCGGCCCATTCACTCTGCTGCAAATCAGCCAATCTCTGCCTTAATGCTTGATCGCCTCTCTACTGCTATTGCCGGTCTGTTTCCCCCAGGCTTTTGATGCACCCCGAATCTCTGATTATTCCCAGTCAACGCGCTTTTGTTTATTTTGGCGAGGCCAAACAAGCTTTTATTCGCTCTCAAAGACGCTACTGGTAATTCGATTTATTTTCTCAACTATATCATTTCATCTTTTATTTTTATGGGTGGTTTTCTAAACATTTATTTCAAGGGCTGAGGTTTTTTATTCTCTGTATTTTGTTCTCTGTTTTTGGTCGTTCATTTCTGGGACAATGCCGGTTTGTCTATAATCGATGATTTTCTGCTCTGGCCTGCGATTTTTGTTTGTGTTGCTTGCCTTTAACTTTCTTCTCTCCCCCTCTGCTCTTTCCTGACGAAGGCATCAGCTAATCTTACATCTCTTTCCTAGATCAACTTCATTTTGATATAATAATTAATTGGCTAATTATAACTATCCCTAGAATTGTATATTACGAGAATTACCCTAAATTATATTTTCAGGAATTGGGGCTTTTTATCCGAACTGTCGGGATATTTCCTGCGTCGATAAATCCGGGTGTCTCTAAAAAATATTGTCGGTTAATAGAGCTATTTTTTCATGGAAATCTGAGGCACCGGCATCTAGCCATTGAATTTCTGGAATCGCCCGAAACCATGTCCGCTGACGTTTGGCAAATTGGCGGGTATGGAGAACGATTAAATCTTTCGCTTCTTGAAAAGAAACTTGGCCGGTTAAATATTGCTTGAGTTCTTGATAACCTAGGGTAGCAAGTAAGGGAAGATCCCAGCCATATTTTTCGGCTAAATATTTGATTTCATCTAACCAACCGGCAGCTAACATTTTTTCGGTGCGCTGTTCGATGCGTTGTTGCAAAATTTCGGGCTGACAATCTAAACCTATTTGTAAAATTGGATAAGGAGGAGGATTTTCGCCTTGCTGTTGGGAAATTGGCCGGCCGGTGACATAAAATACTTCTAGTGCTCGCAAAGTTCTAACAGGATCATTAGGATGTATTTTTTGGGCAGCATGGCTATCGATTTGTTGCAACATAGCGTAAAGTTGATTTTGGCCTAAAGATTGTAGTTGCTGGCGTAATTCTGGATGTGGTGAAACTCTGGGAATTTTTAAACCGCGTACTATGGCTTTGATGTAGAGGCCGGTGCCGCCGACTAATAAGGGAATTATGCCTTGCTGGTGGTAGTCGGAGATCAGAGTTTGGGCTTGTTGTTGGTAATCTGCTACGGTGAGGGTTTCGGTGGGGTGGCAGATATCGATGAGGTGGTGGGGGACAATTTGCCGGTCGATGGCGTTGGGTTTGGCCGTGCCAATGTTAAACTCTTTATACACGCAGCGGGAATCGGCACTGAGGATCACAGAGTTGAGTTGTTTTGCTAGTGAGATTGCGGTTTCTGTTTTGCCGGTGGCGGTTGAACCACAAATAACGATCAGCTTGGGTGACATCTGGAGTAGGGGCCGGTGGATAAAGGATCGGTGTCTTAAGGATAAATTTAAAAGAATTAGCCCCTAGTGGGAAACTGGGGACAGGCAGGCAATTAAGCAGCGCGATAAAATCTAAAATCTATAATTTGTTTGATTGGCACGACTAAATCTAAAATCTAAAATACTCTTACTACATCCCTCAAATAAAATTTTCAGGAAATGGGGCTTAATGCGTCTGTAAGGCTTTTGTGCTACAATTTTGTTATGTTTTCTCTTTTTGAAGTCCGAGGGGGCTTCAAGGCCATTACAGGAGCTAGTTTTATATGACCAGCAGTTACAGCGCCGATCAGATTCAGGTTTTGGAAGGTCTGGAGGCGGTTCGCAAGCGACCGGGGATGTATATTGGTACAACCGGCCCGCGAGGACTCCATCATCTAGTGTACGAGGTTGTGGACAACTCCATCGATGAAGCGCTGGCGGGTTATTGCACGCACATTGAAGTTGACATTAATTCCGATGGTTCTGTTACTGTAACCGATGATGGCCGGGGTATTCCAGTAGACACTCACTCCAAAACCGGCAAGTCTGCTTTGGAAACCGTGCTAACTGTACTACACGCCGGTGGTAAGTTTGGCGGTGGCGGCTACAAAGTTTCTGGGGGGTTACACGGGGTAGGGGTTTCGGTGGTGAATGCGCTGTCAGAATGGGTAGAAGTAACAGTCTGGCGGGATAATAAAGTTCATACCCAACGCTACGAACGAGGAAACCCCAAAACTGAATTGGCATCGAAACCGAATAACGAAAATCGCACCGGCACGCGGGTTTGTTTTATGCCGGATATCGAGATTTTCACGAATAGCATTGAGTTTGATTATACAACTCTGTCAAGCCGGTTGCGCGAGTTAGCGTATTTGAATGCGGGGGTAAAAATCACCTTTAGCGATCACCGCCTAGAGTTGTTGAAAAACCATGAACCTCGCATTGAAACTTACTGTTATGAAGGCGGTATCCGCGAGTATATTGCTTATATGAATGCGGATAAACAAGCACTCCATGAAGAAATTATTTTTATCCAAGGAGAACGCAGTAACATTCAAATTGAAGTAGCGCTTCAGTGGTGCGTAGATGCTTACTCAGATAACGTTTTAGGGTTTGCAAATAATATCCGTACCATTGATGGTGGAACGCATTTAGAGGGGTTGAAAGCGGTTTTAACTCGTACTATGAATGCGGTTGCTCGCAAACGCAATAAACTGAAAGAACACGAGGCCAACCTCGGCGGTGAGAACGTGCGGGAAGGCTTAACCGCTGTGATTTCTGTAAAGGTGCCTGATCCTGAATTTGAAGGGCAAACCAAAACCAAGTTAGGTAATACGGAAGTGCGGGGTATAGTTGATTCTCTGGTTGGGGAACATCTCACAGAGTATTTAGATTTTCGCCCCAATGTTGCCGATGCGATTTTAGAGAAGGCTATTCAGGCGTTTAAAGCGGCGGAAGCAGCGCGCCATGCGCGGGAATTGGTACGCCGCAAGTCGGTTTTGGAGTCTTCACCTTTACCCGGTAAGTTAGCTGATTGTAGCTCTAAAGATCCTTCTGAAAGTGAGATTTACATTGTAGAAGGTGATTCGGCGGGTGGTTCAGCGAAACAAGGACGTGACCGGCGCACCCAGGCGATTTTGCCTTTGCGCGGTAAGATTTTGAATATCGAGAAAACCGATGATGCCAAAATCTACAAAAATACCGAAATTCAAGCGTTGATTACGGCCTTGGGTTTGGGGGTGAAGGGAGAGGAATTTGATTCTTCACAATTGCGTTATCATAATATTATTATTATGACTGATGCTGATGTAGATGGCGCTCACATTCGTACTTTGTTGCTAACTTTCTTCTACCGCTATCAACGAGCATTAGTTGAGCAAGGTTTCATTTATATTGCCTGTCCTCCGCTGTATAAAATTGAACGCGGAAAGAACCATCAATATTGTTACAGTGACCGGCAGTTGCATGACTATATTAATACCTTGCCGGCGAATGCAAATTACACAATCCAGCGTTTTAAAGGGTTGGGTGAAATGATGCCTGAACAGTTGTGGACTACTACGATGAACCCTGAAACTCGTTCTTTGAAACGGGTGGAAATTGAGGATGCGGCGGAAGCTGATCGGGTGTTTACAATTTTGATGGGTGATCGAGTTGGCCCTCGTCGTGAATTCATCGAAACTTATGGCCCTAAATTGAATTTGATGGATTTGGATATTTAGGTATTTGTAGGGGTGGGCCGGCACTTCTGCACTGGCCCCTCGATTTTAAAAGCTGGAAAACATCAAAACCAAGCTCGCTTTGGCGGGCTTTTTTATTGGAGATTTGTTATAGTTTGAAAAAAGGGAGTCACATCAATTAAACGAACTCCTAAAAATAACAGCAAAACCGCAGAAAACGAATGAATACAACTGCAACTCCTGTTAGCGTGACTTCCCAAAATTTAAACGTTGAAAGGGAAGAGACTGGCACTTTACCGGCCGGTGGTAGTGATGCAAATTTCTTTGATTGCAAAGAAGTTTGGTATCCCGTTCATTATGTGGAAGATTTGACTAAATCTAAGCCTAATAAGTTTACGCTTTTAGGCAAAGATATTGTGATTTGGTGGGATAAGAAAGGGGAATTTTGGAGTGTTTTTGAGGATAAGTGTCCCCATCGGCTTGTGCCGCTTTCGGAAGGGAGAATTAATGAGGAGGGGTTGTTAGAATGCCCTTATCATGGTTGGGCTTTTTCGGGTTCAGGAAATTGTGAGTTTATCCCGCAACAAGGGGAAGATCACACGGCTGAACAATCAAAACGTGCTTGTGCAAATTATCTGCCGGCTACAGTGCGTCAAGGGTTGTTGTTTGTCTATCCGGGGAACCCTGAAAATGCTGCTAAAACGGCGGTTCCTGTTGTTGACCCGTTAGAGGATGGTTCGCCGGAGTGGGTTTGTATAAATACGTTTCGAGATTTGCCTTATGATGCTATCACTTTGTTAGAAAATGTGATAGATGCCAGTCATGTTCCTTATACACATCATGGGACGGTGGGAAATCGGGGTTATGCGGGGCCGGTGCAGTTAGAGGTGGTAGAATCGAGCAAGCAAGGGTTTAAGGGTGTGTGGCAAGATGGGCCGCGAAAGGGCTCTTTAGGCCGGCAAGATACCACTTTTATTGCACCTTGTTTGATGTGGCATGATTTAACTTCTAAGAAGTTTGGCCGCACTTTAACGGTGGTTTATGCAACGCCTACTCGCAAGGGAGAATGCCGGCTTTTTGCACGTTTTCCGTTTAAATTTCCCTCAAAAATTCCGGGGTTTTTCATTAAATTAACGCCGCGTTGGTATTCACATTTAGGTCAGAATACGATTTTGGAAGATGACCAAATTTTCTTGCATTTGCAAGAACGTTATCTCGAACAATCTCAAAACCGCAATAACTTTGCCAAAGCGTATTATTTACCCACAGCAGCGGATAGTTATGTTGCAGAAATGCGTTCTTGGATGCAGCAATATAAAGCTGATCCTTTCCCTGGGGAAACTTTGCCACCGGCTTTGACAAAAGAACAATTACTCGACCGCTATCATTCTCATACGATAAACTGTGCGAGTTGTTCTGCGGCTTTGAAGATGATTGAGAAGTTAAAATTAGCCTGTATTGTGGTGTTAATTTTAGCGTTGGGAATGACCCCTTTAGCAGCCGGTTTTGTGACGTGGGGTTTGAGTTTCGTAATTTTGGCCGGTGGGGGTTTGTGGCTGTATTTAAGTAAGCTAGAAAAGCGGTTTTATGAGGGAGAAGAATTACCGAGTCGAAATAGGCCGGTGAAGAGTTAAAAAACCACCGGTAGAGACGTTCGCAGCAGTTAGTCTGTACGTTCCAGCGCAAAGACGTAAAGCGCGGAACGTCTCTACATCTGCATTTATCTGCGTTAATCTGTAGTGGGGCAGGCATCCTGCCTGCCTAACATCTGCGGTTAAAAAAATCTTCATACCATCAAAACCCAATCTAGCATAAACCGGCTTTCTTAACTGGTATAATCTTTAGAATATTTACGCACTTATCCAAAACAATGACACAATTAAAAGCCTTAATTTTTGATGTAGATGGCACTTTAGCGGATACCGAACGGGACGGCCACCGGGTGGCTTTTAACGCAGCGTTTAAGGAAGCCGGTTTTGATTGGTTTTGGGATGAAGACTTGTATGGAAAATTGATTGAGGTTACTGGAGGTAAAGAGAGAATTGAGTTTTTTTTAAATGAATATTTACCCGATTTCGTGCCAGAAAAAGACAGGGATGATTTTGTCTTAGAGTTGCACAAGCTTAAAATCAAACATTATACTGCTTTGCTTTCTCAGGGGGTAATTCCTTTGCGGGTTGGGGTAAAAAGGTTGCTTTCTGAGGCGCGGGAAAAAAATTTACGTTTGGCAATTTCTACTACAAGCGCTTTGCCAAATGTTGAGGCTTTGTTGGTGAGCACAATTGATAAAAGTTGGTTCGAGGTGATTGCAGCAGGGGATGTTGTGGAACAGAAAAAGCCCGCACCTGATATTTATTTTTATGTGTTGGAAAAGTTGGGATTAAAGGCTGAGGAGTGTTTGGTTTTTGAGGATTCTTATCAGGGTTTGGTTGCTGCTAAAGCGGCGGGCTTGAAAACAATTGTAACTGTAAATAATTATACGAAAACTCAGGATTTTTCCGGCGCTGCTTTGGTAGTTGATTGTTTGGGTGAACCTGACCGGCCTTTTGAGGTTTTGGCTGGGGATAGTAGAGGTTTTGATTATGTGAATTTAGAGTTTTTGGAGAATTTTTAACTCCATCCTATAACAGCAAAAACTTCTTAATCAAAAAGAATAAATCCCCAATTTCCCCAACCCCTGACAACCCTTAGAACAACCCATCAAAACCAAATAACAACCCCAAACCGGCCAACAATTCGCAACAAACCCCCGCCAAAAACCCCCCCTTCTAAAAGCCGGTAGGGGGGATATTATCAATGCTCTAGCGGTAACACAATGCTGTAAAATCCTACTCATACCAATCAGAGAGCAAACAGATCAAAGCCAAATGACACAACAACAAACACCCACAGTCGTTATCACCGGCGCCTCATCAGGAGTAGGCTTATACAGCGCCAAAGCCCTCGCAAAACGCGGTTGGCACGTCGTCATGGCTTGCCGCGATCTCACAAAAGCCGAAAACGCCGCCCAAAGCCTCAACATCCCCAAAGAAAACTACACCCTTCTACACATCGATCTCGGTTCTTTAGACAGCGTTCGCCAATTTATTAGCAGCTTCCGAAGCCTTAACAGAAGCCTCGACGCCCTACTATGCAACGCTGCGATTTATATGCCCTTAATAAAAGAACCATTACGCAGTCCAGAAGGATATGAACTAACAGTTACAACAAACCACCTCGGACATTTTCTGATGTGCAATATCATGTTAGAAGACATGAAAAGATCCCCCTATCCTGACCGCAGAATGGTCATCTTAGGAACCGTAACCCACAACCCCGATGAACTCGGCGGCAAAATTCCACCCCGCCCAGACTTAGGCCAACTTGACGGATTTGCCGAAGGATTTCAAGCCCCCATTTCAATGATTGATGGCAAAAAATTTGAGCCGGTAAAAGCCTACAAAGACAGCAAAGTTTGCAACGTCTTAACAATGCGAGAACTCCACCGGCGCTATCACGAAAGCACCGGCATCACCTTCACCTCTTTATATCCTGGTTGCGTCGCAGACACCCCCCTATTCCGCAACCATTACCCCCTCTTCCAAAAACTCTTTCCCCTCTTCCAAAAAAACATCACCGGCGGTTATGTCTCCCAAGAATTAGCAGGCGAAAGAGTTGCTGACGTCGTAGCCGATCCCGAATATAAACAATCCGGCGCCTATTGGAGTTGGGGAAACCGGCAAAAGAAAAACCGGCAATCCTTCGTTCAAAAAGTCTCACCCCAAGCCCGCGATGACGAAAAAGGCGAAAAAATGTGGGACTTAAGCCTCAAATTAGTTGGGCTTGCCTAACCTTATTTCCCCATACTCCCATTAACCTTTCCCCCCTCCTCTTGCTATTAAGAAGGCTGGGGGGAAATACTTTTTTTATTCCTTCCCAAAATCGAATAAATCACCGTCTCTTGTTTCCTTCCCCGCAACTGCGTAACCCCCACCGGCTTGCCCACATAAAAATTACGAACATAACGAAAAGTTTTCCCACTCACCAACAATTGATAAGGATTATCCGCTGTCACCTCCTTATTAAAAGCCTCCAAACGCGCCGCCACATTCACCGTATCCCCAACCACCGAATAATTTAACCGCCTCTCACCCCCTAAACTCCCCGCCATCACCGCACCCGTATGAATACCAATGCCAATTTTTATCTCCGGTTTTTGCTGTTTTCGCAAACTTTTATTTAACTCTTTAAGCTTTTTATTCATCGCAAAACAAGCCGCCATTGCATTCAAAGCATCTTGGCGAATTTCCTCCTGTGTCGTCCGCGCAAAAGGAACCCCAAACACCGCCATAATTGCATCCCCAATATACTTATCTACCACACCCCCATGATCCATAATACAACCACTCATCGCCTCCAAATAACGATTCAACCAAATAAATAACTCCTTTGGTTTCATTTTTTCCGAAATCGAAGTAAAACCTCGAATATCCATAAACAAAACTGTTGCTATTTGTTCCTGAGCCTTCAGCATTCCCTCTTCAAATAACTCACTTTTTCGCTCCCAAATCATATTAGCCGTCTCAGGAGCAAGATACTTTTCAAACAAAGTCATTAACAATTCTTTTTCATGGCGTTCTCGCAATCTTTCATAATAATCTCGTACTTGCACGCCAAAACCTGCCATTAACAAACTGCCCATCGGCGCAGCCACCGGCACCCAAATATTAGAACAACAAAAAGCAGATAAAGCCATTGCCAACCACAACACCGGCACCCCCACCGCCATCGCCAAACGAGCTTTCAAACCGCGCCGGTACCAAACCCAACTTGTCAGCAAAGCAATGGCCACCAATAATATAATTATCTTCACTTCATCCAGCGGCTTAAGCTCTTTAGAACCCAGCAAATTATCAATCACCACCGCATGAAGATAAACCCCATTTATAGGCGGTTTACGATTCAAAGGAGAACGCACCGGATCAAAACCAGTAGCCGTCATTCCCACCAAAACAAACTTATCCTGAAAAACTGCCGGCGATACCTTTCCTTCCACCACATCTTTAAAGGAATATGTCGGTAATTTTTCCGCTTTTTCCGGCCAATTTAACCAAATAATTTCTCTTTTTTTCCCCTTAATTGCTTGAGGAATTTTGGCTGCAAGCTCTTTCTCATTTAAGCTACACTGTAACTGAAAACTTGTCGTCCTACTTTCCCAATCCAGCGCACCGGCAAGCCTAACTTTTTGATTTTCAACTTGCAACATAGCCACCGCCAAACTGGGAACCTCCTTAACAAAAATTGCCGCTCTTCGGCTGATGCCATCCTCATCAGGATTATGCCAAATTTGACCAATCCCAGCAGCAGCTTTTTCAAATTCAGGTATCACTTTAATTGCTTTACCTTTTCCGTCCCAAGCCGTCGCTAAAACCACCTTGCCACTCTTTCTTATTTCCTCGACAAATTCCCCATCTTGGTCGCTTTTTTCCGCAAATAAAATATCAAATCCAATCGCCTGCGGCTGGGACGATTTCAAAGCTTTTAAAAGTTCAGCATAACGGCTGCGTTTCCAGGGAAACTGCCCATATTTTTCTAAACTAGAATTATCAATTGCAATAACAACGATGTTTTCATTCCAGCCGCTATGGGGCAAAACCCCAGCATTTCGCATTTCAAACAACGTATTATAGCCAACTTGTTCCAAAGGTTGCCACGCCCCAACTCCCCACATTCCAACCGAAACAGAAGCCGCCACCACACCCGGAATTAAACTTTGGAGGCCGGTTAAAGAACTCTGGATTTTTGAAAGTTTAGCAATTAAACTAGAAGACAAACCCCTGAAACCTTTAAGCCCGCAATCGCATTTTCCACCTTCTTTTAAGCAACCATCCGGGCTTTTTTTACAAGGGCTTTGGGAATCAGCGATTGAACTTAAAGCCATTTCAAATACACCATCCGTGCTTAAATTTTTGAGAAAGCACCTTTTTAGGCCGCGCCCCAATTAGTTGCCGGTGACTGGGGAACCGGGAAAAAAAGCAAATTTAAAAAATTTTATTTTCTAAAAAAAATGAAGATGACCCTGATGGATAAAACCCCAGCACCCACGCTCGCTAAGAGCAGGGTATCTAATGTTTGCACCCAGGTTCAAGTGGTTTGACCCTCTATTTTCTCCCCACTTGTAATATATATTTACGCACAAAAAAACCCGTTGTACATCTCTCTAATGGATGAGCTTTAAGCATAGCTTTTCAACAGGGAAAAGGCGGCACAATGCTAGTTTAGTTTGCAGTGAACTCTATCTAAAGAAAGGTTGACAACAAGGCTGGTATCTTTAATTACTAATCAACATCAAGGTTGATTTACCCCAGCCGCTTCTAATTCATAAACTTGCTGCTGTCCGAGGGGAGTCCGCACTACAATCGAGAGGCTGCGATTATTACTCAAAGCAATCACTGTATCAAATTTACCATCCGAGCCAATTTCAACAGCTTGGCCGTTTAGAAACACCAAATTAAGCGGATCAACCTCAGCTTGTACCCGCACTTTTTGATTAGCGCTAGGAGATAAAAGTTTAACTTTCAACAATATATTTTCGCTGGTGGTGCGAGGGAGGGTAGGCGGTTTTCCCGGAAACACCAAAGAAGAAGTACCCGCACCCAGGAGGACAGTTTTTTCTTCTGCGGTGACAGCCACTTCGCCTTCTTTGGTAGAAATACCCGTTTTGCCATTGGGCCCAACAGCCACGCCGTACACTGTACCCCGTGAACCGGCAATACCCCCTTCTGTTTCCTCATCGTCGCCGCGAAAGGCAATTTCAAAACGTGATTCTGGGTTAATTAATTTGCGCGTAAAGGCGGTAACTTGACCTCTGCTGGCAAAAACCCGCGTAACTTTGCCATTGTTGGTGGTGGTGTCTAAATTTTGCACCTGCATTTGCGTAGACTCCGATAGCTGCAAGGTTGCGATACCATCTTCTACAACTAAAGTGGCGCTGGAATTGCTGTCTGTGATGATTTTTTCACCTTCGCGCAATTGCTCGCCAACTTTGGCCGGTTTTCCGCCAACGCTGACATTACCGGTTATTTGGCGAATTTGGATGCTGCGATCAGTTGTGCCGGTTAGCGTTTCAGCGTTTTGGGCCACAGCAGGGGCAAGAGCAAAAATCGCAATACCGAAAATTAACAACAAGCCTAATCGCAAAAGTCGGGTGAGAAAGGCGTTCATATAAGCAAAAATGAAGAAGGGCTAACGCCACTTTACACACTATAAAACCATTATCCGGTTTTCACTACTGCTAAGGTATGATTTTGAATTTCTTTGAGTTTAAAATGGGCAATTGGGCAATTTTTCGCCGCTGCTATCGTTTGCTTCTGGTCGCTTTGTTTTGCTTGTTGCTTGCACCTTCTCCCGCGTTGGCCGGCATCAATGATGATGGTTTTGATGGCAACATTTATGCGCTTTATGCTGGTAATGGTGCCTTAGTTCCTCCCCGCGTCACGCTAAAGGATTCTTTCAACCGTAAAAAACCGGCTATCTTGGTGTTTTTTGTGGATGACAGCAGTGATTGCAAGCAATTTGCTACGGTTGTCTCTGGTGTTCAAGCGTTTTATGGACGGGCTGCTGATATTATGCCGATTAATGTTGATACGATTCCCGTAAAATCTAGTTATGAACCCACAGAACCAGGTTATTATTACGGCGGCGTTGTCCCAGAATCGGTGATTATTGATGGTTCTGGTAATGTTGTTTTGGATGCCAAAGGTCAAGTACCTTTTGAGAGAATTGATGATGCTTTCCGCAAGGTTTTTGATTTGGTTCCTCGCACAGAATCAAAGGAACTTAAGCGCCGTTCATTTAATGAGTTTAACAGCGAATTAAGTCAGTAAATGTAGGGTGGGCTACGCCCACCTTATGGAAAAATGTTACAAAATATACTTTTTTCTTTTCTCTTTCCGGTTTTCCCCCACTCAAAAGGCCGGCTCACGTTAAACTAGGTGAAAATGCTTTTAGATGTAACTTTATGTCCCACCTCTACAGCACAGAGGAGTTAATTTCAATTTTGGCATCAGAGCGCCGCGCTTGCCTGAATGGCCAGCGTTTAAGTCTGACTGTCAAAACTTCTGGGGTTAACCCCTTAATTGATAAATACCTTAAATCGGAAGCGGTGCAAAAATTTACTGCTTATCAAGATTTTAAGGCCGCTGTCCACCGCTACCAACGCGAACATCAAGTTTCTGGTATTGTTTGGAATCAGGTTACAGTCCGAGGCAAAACGTTATCTTTTCCAGAGGTTAATGACCAGCTTATTGCTATTCCCGGCGATTTGGACATTCTTAAAAGTGCTAAAAGTTCGATCTTAAACTTTTGGGATGAGGTGACTGTGGGAATGGATTTATATCTCAGTTTTCGCAGTAGCAAGGATTACCAAAAAATTACTAAGGACGATGTAGCGAAGATTGCTAATCGCACCGAATGGGCCGGTTTATGTAAGTGGGAAAATCCGAATTTTTTAGAAATGGTTTTGCAATTAAGCTGGGGAAAACCAGAGGAGGCTTCCTATCGACGCGGTTGGCCGGATGCCGGCAGTGATTATATTCATGCTGTTATTCAGGGCTGCCAGCCTATTTGTTAATTGTTTTTTCGTTTCTAAAAACCCGGTTTCTTTTGGAAATCGGGTTTTTTCCTATCATTCAACTGCCAATTTTTTACCTAATTATTGTTGAATTGGGATCGTTGAATGTGTTTGGTATGGTTGTGGTTGATGGCCCACTCTGATTGTTGGTTGGGTTGGGTGTCGTCGGCGTATTTCTGTTACCTGGAACTGCTGGCTGTGTTACATCGGGTGTGCTACTTGGCCCTGGTTGATTGACTCCAGATGGCGTTTGATTTGTTCTATCTCCTGTTGAATTATTCTGAGTACCGCCATTTTGATTGTTTTGGGCCGGTTGGTTATTCTGAGTACCGCCATTTTGATTATTTTGGGCCGGTTGATTATTCTGAGTACCGCCATTTTGATTATTTGGGGCCGGTTGGTTATTTTGAGTACCGCCATTTTGATTATTTGGGGCCGGTTGATTATTCTGAGTACCGCCATTTTGATTATTTGGGGCCGGTTGATTATTTCTCGTACCGCCATTTTGATTATTTGGGGCCGGTTGGTTATTGCCGGTTGGCGTTTGATTAGTCCTATTTCCGGGGATTGTTGTTGTGTTGGGATTGGCCGGTGTGGCATTGTTTGGACTTGGTGGCGGTGGGGGAGTACCGGCAGCTTGAGTTGCCGGTGTCAGGTCATTTGTTGGCTGCGGACACATATCATTTAAACGGATCACACGCCCGTTAGAATTCACCAAAAAGCAACCAGGGTATTCTTGAGCATTCGTACCCACTACCGGCCAAAGCAAAAACAGACTAGGAATTGCACAAAACCAACGTAAATGTTTCAACATGGTGAGATATTGCACCTCCATTACTTTAGGAAAACAGAAAAACTTGTTTGGGGAAGAGAATTTTATGAAAAATTTACCAAAAAACCCATTTAACTTTGCGTTTTATAAAATTTTCCTTGGCCTAGGGCAATTATGCCGGCTATCCAAGGCTAGAGAAATCGCTTGATCATGTTAGGATTTTACTCAAAGTATGGCTAAATTGGCAAGAGTTTTCCTCATCCCAAAGGAAGAACAAACAAAAACCCCGGTTTCTGAATAGCTGCTTTGTCGCCAAAGTCAAGATTTTGTAGAAACCGGGTTGTTTTGAGTAACACCTACGATGCAGACATGATCTCAACTCTGTCTATAGGAGTTATTTGTATTGCCAGCAGTTAAACTTGCTGCAACCGGCACAACAACAAACCAAACCAGTTTTTAGAATCACTCCAAGACTGCACCGGCATCAACCCCCGCTTTTGCAACTCTTGCTTAATTTCTGATAAATCAAACTTGCGAGAAATCTCAGTTAACATCATCTCCCCCGCCTCAAACTCAACATTTAAATCAAGTTTTTTCAACTTAACTTTTTGGGTTTTCAAACTTTTGAGATACATTTCAATTTGGTGCAAATCTTCATTGTAAAGCGAATAATGGGCAAAATTGCTCAAATCAAAATTTCCTTCAAACCGCCAATTGAGATGTTGCAACATATTGAGATTAAACTTTGCTGTCACACCTTGGGAATCATCGTAAGCCGGTTCTAAAATCTCTTTAGATTTATGTAAATCAACCCCCAAAAGGAAATAATCGCCCCCTTGCAAAGCCCCTGAAACTTGGGAAAAAAACAAATCACACTCTGCCGGAGAAAGATTACCCAAAGTGCTGCCCAAAAAACAAATCATGCGCTTATAATTTACCAACCGAGGATAACTAGCAAGTTGCCCTAAAGCCACCTCATAGGTACTAACCAAAGCCCGAACGTTAAGCCAAGCATAATCAGTCAAAAGTTCCCGTGCACTGGTTTCCAAAATGCCGGCACTTACATCAATGGGTAAATAGCGTAAACCGGCGGCAATTTCCGCATAAGACTCTAACAAAAGGCGGGTTTTTGTTGAACTGCCGCTACCAAGTTCTACCAGTTCACAGGGGCCGGTAATTTTGGCAATATCGAGGCTATATTTTTCGAGAATTTGTGTTTCTGTTCGCGTCAGATAATATTCAGGTAGCTGACAAATTTGTTCAAAAAATTGGGAACCCAAATCATCATAAAAATAACGAGGGGGCAAAGATTTGGGATTTTGAGATAAACCGGCAATCACATCACTGCCGGTGTTGTCTTCAGGCGAGTTCTCAGCATCAATCAACCATTCTAATTGCAAGCGATCTTCTGCGGAAGTGAGTTGAGTGGGGTTGGAAAATTTCATGCTTTTTTTTGGTTAACAACACTAAAATGTAAAAAAAACATCGGCAAAAAACCGATGTTGCAAACTATAGCGCAACCCCGGAAAATTTAATACCCTCCCGCGAAATATTTTTGCCCTCTCAGTCATTTCTAAAAAACTGTTGAATTTCCTTGCGGGCCAAAAATCCATAACCCCCAGCCCCAATCACGGTAACAGTAAGGTAAATTTTCAAAGAATAGAAAATCTGGGAAGTTTCCAAAATATCGCCAATCAGAAATAAAGGTAAAATAGAACTGCCGGCCTGCAAAATTCCCCATCCCAGCAGAAATAAAAAAAGCCTGTTTGCTTCTTGGCTTTTCCCATTTTCACGATCCGACAATCCAAGCATTGAAGCAAAAGCAACCGCCACCAACATTAGAAACAAAGAAATGACACACAAGACTGCGGTTATCAAAAGTCTAAAAGTCATTTTTTTGACTCCCTGTTTTCAATAAATACACAGTTTTGTGCGTCATTATAGCATTAAATATCCTCAAAGAGGGAGAAAAAGAAACAAAACTAAATTCCCTAAAAATTATTCACTTTTCGCACAGCGAAACCCGGCCAAAATGCAGCGCATTCCGGGATGATACCAATTGCGAAAACTGCATCGAATTGCCAGAGGACGAGTGGCCCAACTTCCCCCTTTAAGGACTCTATGCAAACCATCAAAATAAACTTGGGAATAACCAGGATAAGGGTACCACTCAAAGCCCTCATAGCCATCAAACCAGCTACTCGTCCACTCCCAAACATTTCCCAGCATATCCTCACAGCCCCAGAAGCTAGTCCCCGCCCTAAAATTACCTATGGGGGTAAGATTTTCTTGACCAGAATTGTCGCAGAAAGAAAGATTACATCGCTGTTGATCATCAAAAATATCGCCCCAAGGATAGATGCGAGACTTTGCCATTTTTGAATCCCAACAAGCAGCCTTTTCCCATTCCGCCTCTGTCGGCAAACGCTTGTTTGCAAATCTTGCATAAGCATCCGCCTCATACCAACTTACCCCACAAACAGGGTGATTTTCATTACCTGAAATGGGGTTCCAGTAAAGCGGTTGAGAAACAGGATTTTCTTGCAGCCACTTCCAGCCTTTTTCTGACCAAAATTCCGCTTTTTGATAACCCCCAGCTTCAATAAACTTTGCATATTCGCCACAAGTCACGGGATAGCGATCTATCCAATAAGTATCTAAAAAAACAGAATGCTGAGGGCGTTCATTATCAAGCGCATCAATTGCATTACTCCCCATTTCAAAACTGCCGGCGCTAATTTTTATCATCTCTGATAAACTCGCTTCTTTGGAGGGGAAATTTCCCTGGGTTTCACCCGCTAAGGGGGATTGAGTTAGGGGGAAAGAAGCGAGAGATTCCGCTTGCCAATTAGCTAAAAAAGTCACAAAAGCAATTGTTTCACAATGCTGACATTCATGCTGAATCAGAAACCACCATAGCCTTTCTTGTGCCTCCACCGGCGCCGTTTCCAAATAAAACAAAACCTTCTCGCGCACCGTTGTTAAATAATCACAAATCTCCGCAAAACCCGGTAATTCCTGACGCTTATGTTTTGGCAAACCATCCGCAGCAAAAAGTTGATGATATTGCGGAAAAACCGGCTCATATCCCCCCATCCGCTGCAAAACCCAAAGTGCCTCCGTATAAGCAATATGCCCCAAATGCCAACCAGGCGGACTAAATTCTGGATGCACTTGTTTACAAAACATCAGCGCATCCATATTTTCAAACATTTTCAATGTGCCGGTGCGGCATTCTTCCAAAGCTTTGCGAATATGATTTCTACAACTCATAGACCTGAATATCGTCATTATTTGCAATCAGTATGCTATTTTCTGCACAAGTATGCCAGTTTCCCGCAAACATCGGTTCTGATGCAATCATAACCGCTTGGGGAAATTGCAGATCATCCCTTACCCAGTATAAAGAAGGAACAGAAGTTCGATGAGCAAACCGACTTGCAACAAGTTGTTTTCCATCGCTGAGGATCATATTTGCAGAAACCGAAATTTGATACTCATCCGCCAACTCTTTTATAATTTGGATAGTCTTATAAAAAGCCACATCAATCGGCACATTACCATTTTGCCATTCCGTGAGAAACAAAGCAAAAATATGCTCAGAATCCGTATTGCCTTGAATATGCAAATACGCCTCATCATTTAAACGAGAACGAATTGGTTTATAAAGGCTTTTGCGGAAATTTTCGATAAATCCGTTGTGGGTAAAAAGCAGATTTTCGTACTTAAAAGGATGGCAATTATTTAAATCCACCGACTGACCGTTTGTTGCACTGCGGACATTTGCCACCACACAGCCAGATTCAATATACCGGCTTAATTGTTGTAGATTAATATCATTCCAAATTGGCATCGTTTGCTTATAAACAAACGCTTCTGTTTCTCGCGTTGGGTGATACCAACCAATGCCAAAACCATCCGCATTTAAGAGGCCGGCTGTCATTTCACGGGGTTGGTAACTTTGAACAATTAACGAATGTTCAGGTTTGTTGAGAATATAGTCTAGCAGAATTGGTGAACCAAGATACCCAAGAAGTCGGCACATTTGATTTTTGCTTGGCAATTTTCACTTTTATCTTAACACATACTTTTTTAAACCCAGAGTTTGTATTTATCACAATTTCGACTTTTCAGCATCCGGGCATAAATATTATCCGTGTCTTGCCAAGCAATTTGTCATCCCAATTTAGCCTGGTATTTTATAATATAAGCAGACCCCTTTAAAATTAACCAAACAAACAAAAATGCTAAACCTCAGCCAACACCAAATCCTCAATAAAATCACACCGACCACCCTAGCTCTAGCAACCATTGCCGGCCTAACAAAACCAGCATCAGCAATAGAAATTCCCCACAGCGTACTCAACGGATTATATTATCCCACCGGCTCACAGCAATTTTTCAGCCAAGGAAGACAGCAATTTGAAAAAGAACTTCAAACCTGGCAAAAAAAACGCCTAGACATTCCCGAAAACCTCTTAAAAATTACTGACGAAACCCCAACCCACCAACCCGTTAAATTATTTCCAAAAAACCCCTGTCCTAGAGAGTGTAATTCCAACCCACAAAATTAAAAAATCTCGCTTTTTGTGGGTGGAAAACCTTTAAACTTTAGACAGGCTTAGCCGCATTTTTTTCAAGGGCACGATTTGCCACAACAATTGTCTCCTTAGCCGTCTTTTCCTTACGTTCACTATAGCGATCCGTAAGATAATCAACCTTATCTCGCAACAAAACAGTAAACTTATAAAGTTCCTCCATAACATCCACAACCCTATCTCGATAAGGTGAATCTTTCATTGTTCCATCTTCGTTAAATTCCTGATAAGCCTTAGCCACCGAAGACTGATTTGGAATCGTAAACATCCGCATCCACCGGCCCAAAATCCGCAGCGAATTAACAGCATTAAAAGACTGCGAACCCCCGCTAACTTGCATCACCGCCAAAGTTCTACCTTGAGTTGGTCTAACAGCCCCCACACTAAGAGGAATCCAATCAATTTGATTCTTTAAAATCCCCGTAATATTGCCGTGAATTTCTGGACTAGACCACACTTGACCCTCTGACCAAATACTCAACTCCCGCAATTCTTGAACCTTGGGATGGCTATCAGGTACGCTACCAAAAATCGGCAAATCTCGCGGGTCAAAAAATCTAACTTCCGCACCAAAATCCTCAATAATTCGAGATGCTTCTTCAGCCAATAAACGACTATAAGAACGCTCGCGCAAAGAACCATACAAAAAAAGAATTCTGGGTTTGTGAGTAAAGTCTGCCATAATTTTCTTAATCGCAATCACCAAAAATTTTTACCCTCAAGCTGGCCTAACCTGACATTGTTTCTGACAAGCATAACTCTTGCTTTCGCAGGGCGGCCCTAATTATATCATTTCAAAAAACATTGATTTGTCAAGTACAATCACCTAAAGAAACAAAGCTAAAAATCAAGAAAAATTGATAGCTGAAAAGCCAGCTTAGGTTTTAATCACCTCGTTAGGCCGGTGATTGCCAGGCGATTGATCCGCACCTCCTTATTATGGTAAAAAAAACTATATCAGCTTAAGCAGAATTACTCATATCACGATTAATTAAGGCAAAATACCAACCCAAAAGCTCGAAAAGCCGAACTTAATCAAAAATTAAAGATAACATTTATGGTAATATGTACTATAATTAAAAAAAACAGACCGCCTGACGGAACCCCGCCATGAGCATAGCGACCGATCCCACCGGCCCCCTGGCCGAACCAAGACCGCAAGCCGGTAAAAAAGACAACCCAGACCTCAACCTTTACCCCGAAGACTACAGCCTGCTCACCGACCTGTACCAGTTGACAATGACAGCCTGCTACATCGGAGAAGGCATAGACCAAAGAAGAGCCAGCTTTGAACTTTTTGCGCGCCGGCTACCCGAAAACTTCGGCTACCTAATTGCAATGGGACTGGCCCAAGCCCTAGACTACCTCGAACAACTGCACTTTACCGGCGAACAAATCGCAGCCCTGCAAGCCACCGGCATCTTCAGCGACGCCCCAGATCGCTTTTGGACAATCTTAGCCGAAGGCCGGTTCACAGGCGATATATGGGCAGTACCCGAAGGCACAGCAATTTTTCCCTACGAACCCATTTTGCGAGTCGAAGCCCCCCTCTGGCAAGCCCAACTCGTCGAAACCTACCTGCTCAACACCCTCAACTACCAAACCCTGATCGCCACAAAAGCCGCACGATTGCGCGACGTAGCCGGCCCTGGAGCCACTTTATATGAATTTGGTACCCGGCGAGCCTTCAGCCCCCAAGGCTCCCTGTGGGCCGCCAGAGCCGCCTTAGCCGCAGGAATAGACAACACCTCAAACGTCCTCGCCGCCCTCAAACTAGGCCGCAAGCCCGCCGGCACAATGGCCCACTCCCTAATTATGGCCCTCACCGCCACCCAAGGCACCGAAGGGCAAGCCTTTAGCGCCTTTCATCACTACTTCCCCGGCGCCCCCCTACTGATCGACACCTACGACACCATCGAAGCCGCCCGCATCCTAGCCCAAAAACTGCAAGCCGGAGAAATTGAACTCCGGGGAGTCAGAATAGACTCAGGAGATTTAGTCACAATTTCCCAAAAAGTCAGAACCTTATTACCTGGAATTCCTATATTTGCCAGCGGCGATCTTGATGAATGGGAAATTGCTAGATTGCAAAGTGCCGGTGCCAAAATAAACGGCTATGGACTAGGCACAAAATTAGTCACCGGCCCCCCCGTTAATGGCGTGTACAAATTAGTCGAAATCGAAGGAATACCTGTTATGAAAAAATCCCAAGGCAAAGGCAGTTATCCTGGCCGCAAACAAATTTACCGCCATTATGAAAACGGCCAAATTGTTGCTGAAGAATTAGGTTTAATAAGCGAAAAATCGCCAACAGAAGAAAGCGGCTTATTACAATTAGTTTTCAAAGAAGGAAAACGCCTAGAACCAACAGAACCCCTAGAACTAATAGCCCAACGTACAGCTAACTCTGTCGCCAGCCTACCCCCCCTAATTCGCCGATTAAAAAAACCGGCAAGTATAGAAGTAAAATTATCAGCCGGTTTGCAAGATTTAATCGCTCAAATAAGTCCTTAGTCCTTAACCAAGAACAAATGACATGATAACCAATTTAGGGCCGGTGCCACTCTTTGGCGCAGATATATGTAGACCTTGAAAAACGACAAATAACCAATTACTTATGACTAAAATCGCCTTATTTGGAACCAGCGCCGATCCGCCAACAACCGGCCACCAAAAAATCCTAACTTGGCTTTCGCAACACTTTGACAGTGTAGCAGTATGGGCATCCGACAACCCATTTAAAGCCCATCAAACCCCCCTAGAACACCGGCAAACAATGCTGTGGTTACTAATAGAACATATCACCCCAAAACCAGAAAATATCACCTTATATCCAGACCTAAGCCATTCTCGAACCATAATAACCGTTGAACAAGCCAAACAAAAATGGCCCCAAGCCGAATTTACTTTAGTCATCGGATCAGACTTATTAAATCAATTGCCACGCTGGTATCGTGCCGAAGATTTATTGCAGCAAGTTAAGCTATTAATAATCCCACGCCCAGGATATGCAATTGACGACTTTTCCCGATTGCAGGAACTTAGAGAAAAGAAAGCAAAATTTGAGATAGCCAGCATAAAAGGTTTGGCAGTATCATCAACAGAGTATCGAGAAAAAGGTGCATCGGAAGTCTTAACGGCGCCGGTGGAAGACTATATCCATAAACAAAAATTGTATGTATGACGGGACGCGAACTTAAAAAAATGCCGGTGCCGGTAAAAAGACAACTCCTCGCCGACTTTAAAGTAGGCGTAGATAACGTTATATTCTCCGTCGATACCGCCCAAAACCGGCTGCTAGTGCTATTAGTAATGCGCCCCGATGAACCCTATTTAGGACAATGGTGCTTACCAGGTACATTAGTACGACAAGGAGAATCATTAGAAGACGCAGCCTACCGAATTTTAGCCGAAAAAATTCGCGTTAAAAATCTCTATTTAGAACAACTTTACACCTTTGGAGGGCCAGGAAGAGATCCCAGAGAATCACCCGAATCATTTGGGCAAAGATACTTAGCCGTGAGTTATTTTGCCCTAGTAAGATTTGAAGAAGCCGAACTGATCGCAAACGGACTAACCGGCATAGCATGGTATCCCCTTGAACACATACCAACTTTAGCCTTTGATCACAACCAAATCCTACAATATGGCTACCGCCGTTTGCGAAATAAACTAGAATATAGCCCAATAGCCTTTGAAGTATTACCCGAAGTATTCACTTTGGGAGATATCTATCAACTGTACACAATCATTTTAGGAGAAAACTTCTCAGACTACTCTAATTTTAGAAGCCGACTTTTAAAGCTAGGCTTTTTATCAGACACCGGCGTAAAAGTCAGCAGAGGCGCAGGCAGGCCGGCCAGTCTCTACCGCTTTGATGCCCAAGCCTTTGCACCTTTAAAAGACAAACCCCTAGTATTCATATAAAACCCCCACAGCACATACCCACGTTGAAGTCAGAAACCCGGTTTTTTCGTGGATTTCTCTTTGATAATCTTTGATTTTTATGAGAAACCCGGTTTCTTTTTGTAAGTTCAAAAAACCAGCTAAAAAACCCTTGAAAAACAAACCATGAAAATAACAATAGCCCAACTCAACCCCATCATAGGCGACATTACCGGCAACACCGAAAAAATATTAACCGCCGCAAAAAACGCCGCCAAAACCGGCAGCCGTCTCCTTCTCACCCCCGAACTATCCCTCAGCGGATATCCCCCCAGAGATTTATTATTAGACCCCTGCTTTGTAGAAACAATGCAAAGCCATCTACAACAACTTGCCGCCGAACTTCCCCCAAATATAGCCGTACTCGTAGGAACCGTTGACCTCAACAGCAAAGCCAGCATCACCGGCGGCAAAACCCTCTTTAACAGCATCGCCTTACTTGACAACAATCAAATCAAGCAAATATTCCACAAAAGACTACTCCCGACTTACGATGTTTTCGACGAACACCGCTATTTTGAACCAGGCGGAGAAAGCAACTTTTTTAACCTCGATAACCTCAAAATAGGCGTAACAATTTGTGAGGATTTATGGAACGATGAGCAATTTTGGGGTAAGCGCAGTTACACAGCAAACCCCATCGCCGACTTAGCCGAAATTGCTGTTGATTTAATCGTAAATTTATCCGCCTCACCCTACAGCGTAAATAAGCATAAAGTGCGCCAAGAAATGCTGCACCACTGCGCCACAAGATTTCAAATTCCGATTATTTATGCCAATCAAATCGGCGGTAATGATGACTTAATTTTTGATGGCTGTAGTGTAGCCTATAATCGTGCTGGGGAAATGGTGTTTCGTGGTGCAGCATTTGAAGAAGATTTAGCGGAAATAGAATTTGAAGAACAACAAAAAGATTTATTAAAAGCCAACATCGCCAGCATCGCTAATAATGAAAACGAGGAAATGTTTTCGGCGCTGGTTTTGGGTGTGCGAGATTATGCCAAAAAATGCGGTTTCAAAAAAGTTGTTTTGGGGTTAAGTGGTGGGATTGATTCATCTTTAGTTGCAGCCATTGCGGCGGAAGCTTTAGGTGCAGAAAATGTCTTAGGCGTGTTAATGCCTTCTCCTTATAGTTCAGATCATTCTATTACAGATGCCCTTAAACTTGCGGAAAGTTTAGGAATGAAAACCCAAACTTTGCCGATTGGCGATTTAATGCAAGATTATGATAAAACTTTGGCAGAAATGTTTACCGGCACTGCTTTCGGACTTGCTGAAGAAAATATCCAATCTCGAATTCGCGGAAATTTGTTAATGGCGGTGTCTAATAAGTTTGGGCATTTGCTGTTATCCACCGGCAACAAATCAGAAATGGCAGTGGGATATTGCACGCTTTACGGTGATATGAATGGCGGTTTGGCAGCGATAGCAGATGTGCCAAAAACACGAGTTTATAAAATTTGCCGGTGGTTAAATGACTTTCAGGGACGGGAAATTATTCCCGAAAATGTGATTACAAAAGCGCCTAGTGCTGAGTTAAAACCAGGGCAGAAAGATCAAGACTCTTTGCCCGAATATGAGGTTTTAGATGACATTTTAAATCGCTTGATTCACAACCATGAATCACCCACTCAAATTGTAGCAGCGGGACATGATGCTGCGACGGTGGAAAGGGTGGCAAGGTTGGTGAAAATTGCGGAGTTTAAACGCCGGCAAGCACCACCAGGATTAAAGGTTACAGATCGCGCTTTTGGTACCGGTTGGCGGATGCCGGTGGCGAGTCGGCGGGGGTGTTAGTAGCCAAGAAACCGAGTTTCTTAAACCCGAAAAAATAGACGTACAGTACAGACGTTCCGCCGGAACGTCTCTACAAATTAGAAACCCGGTTTCTTAAACTTTTGTCAAAAAAGGCGAGGACTCCACCGGCCAGCTAAAATCCAAATCAACCCCACGAAAATTAGCTATGTCTCTCACCATCCCCGATGACTTCTTGCAAGCAGCCAAAATCACCGAAGAAGAATTAAAACTCGAAATAGCTATTCTGCTTTATCAACAAAAAAAAATCAGCATCGCCAAAGCTCGCCTTTTTGCAGGAATCAACGTTTTACAATTTCAAAAAGAACTTGCCAACCGGGGAATTAACCTAGACTATGAACCAGAAGACCGGCAAGCCGATATTGAAACTCTGCGGAGACTCGGCCAATGGTAAACCAATTGTAAATTTATAACTAACCCTCGGCAACCGGCCCCACGCACCACTATCATAAAAAACAAGAATCAAAGGAGCTAACAGACCGTGAGCCAAACCGACATCCAAGCCCTACAAGCAGAAAACGCCCAACTCAAAGAAGAACTGCAAATGCGCGAGCAACTCGTGCAACAACTTTCTCAAGAACTGTTTCGCCTCGTCAAAGGCAAACCGCAATTCATCCCCCAACCCGAATTTACCGAACAACACAAAGCCCAACTCAATAGTCTGCGTGAACAAATCGAAGGCTTAGAACAACAAGTTACCTTCTATCAAGAACAAATTTCTCAACGCGACTCAGAAATTTATAGCCTGCGTCATTCTGTCACCGAACTAACAGACCGTGCCAGAATGTTAGAGCAAGTCGTCCAAGAACTCCCCAACGTCTACCGCGACAAATTTGCCGAACGCATGGCGCCGGTTAAAGAAAAAGTCGAAGCCCTCCAAAAAGAAAACCGCCAACTCCACGCCGAACTGCAAAGCGTCAGCTACCGGCTTGCTGTCCGTAACCGCAAAGTAGGAGGCAAACTAGACCTCCCCAAACTCACCGGCAACGGCAACCTCGATCTTCCCTCCTTTGGCAACGCCTAATTTTTCTATCTCCCGAAAATGCGAAATGCCGGTATAACCCCCGGCATTCTCCCAAAATATACTTGACAAATTTACCCACATCTGCTATAAAAATATCCTTTCTACGCTCCCACCAAAATCGGCGGATTTTCCACCCATTCCCGGCCCTCAAAAATCTCAAAAACCCGGTCAAGCTGAGTAATTTCAAAAATCAAGCGTACTGTGGGCTTCACATTACACAAAACCAACCGGCAACTTCCCTGCCGCGCTAAACGCAACCCCCTCACCAAAGACAACAACCCTCGACTATCAACAAAAACCACATCCGTCATATCCACCAACCAAACACCCTCAGACCGCGACACAAGCGCCGCTATTGTTTCATAAAAAAGCAGGCCAGTTATAGCATCAAGACGGGGCGGAGGTTCCAAAATAACAGCATTATTTACATGGGTGGATAGCATACTTTTTACCCCTAAAGATAGGTTACTTTTAAACAGCCAAAAATTCAAAATAGAATATCAACCCTGATATTACTAACATCTAATAAATTGCGCCCGAAACTATTGCCCCTCATCACAGCAAACCCGTGATTTCCATCACAAGCCAGCCCTTCACCTATCAAAGCAGCTTACAGCGGTGGCAATATGTTACAAAATAATAAAAAATCTAACTAAATATGAAGGCTCCAGTCAATGTCCTTTGAATTTATCTCCCTCGAAAAAATCCAAGAAATCGCCCATCATTACGGATATTTCGCAGTATTTCTGGGAATTCTCCTCGAAAACCTGGGCTTACCCCTCCCCGGCGAAACTATCACCCTAGCCGGTGGCTTCCTGGCCGGCAGCGGCGAACTCAACTACTGGTTTGTACTCGGCTCAGCGATCCTCGGTGCCTCCATCGGCGGTAGCATTGGATATGGGCTTGGTAGATACGGTGGTTGGCCCTTACTCCTCGCCTTTGGCAAACTCTTCCGCATCAAAGAAAAGAAACTGCTAGAACTCAAAGAAAAATTCAGCGAAAACGCCGGCAAAACCGTATTCGTCGGACGCTTTCTCGCCCTCTTACGCATCGTTGCCAGTCCTCTTGCCGGCATCGCCGGAATGCCTTTTCTCAAATTTATGGCTTATAACTTGGCCGGTGCCGCCGCTTGGGCAAGTGTAATGGTCTCTATTTCATTTTTTGCCGGTCGTGTCGTCCCCCTTGAGCAACTTGTCTCCTGGGCCGCAAAATTTGGCGTTGCTGCCCTCCTCCTCGTCGTCGCCTGGATCGTAGTTCCTCTCTGGTTAGAATCTCGCGCTGCTGCCGGTGAAGAAGAATAAATATCCCAAACAAGGGCCGGCACATTTGTCCCGCCTGCGATTGGCGATTGGCGCAGGCGGGAAGCCTGCGCTACAGGGGAACAGTCCCCAGCTTTTTCTCACCTAGCCGCGAGTTTTTTCAGACCAAACACGAGTAGGAAGACCCCAAACATAAATAAAGCCTTCCGCAGCCTTGTGATCAAACTTATCCTCAGCCCCATAGGTTGCCAAATCAGGCGTATAAAGCGAATTATCCGACTGGCGGCCTACAATCGTCGCATTGCCCTTAAACAACTTCAAGCGAACCGTACCGCTCACCCGTTCCTGAGTCTGATCAATAAACCCATCCAAAGCAGCTTTTAGCGGACTGTACCACAAGCCGTTATAAATCAACTTTGCGTAAGTTTCCTCAATACCCCGCTTATAGTGGCTCACATCCGCAGTCAAACACAAACTTTCAATATCCCGGTGTGCTTGAATTAGCACCAACAACGCCGGCACCTCATAAATTTCGCGGGATTTAATACCCACCAGCCGGTTTTCCACCATGTCAATGCGACCGACACCGTGCTTACCCACCACTTCATTCAACTGGGTAATTAACTCAATCCCCGATAAAGTTTGACCATTCAAACTTACCGGATTACCCTTTTCAAAACCAATCTCTACATAATCCGGCTCATTCGGAGTATCCGCAATAGCCTTAGTCATCGCATAAATTTCTTCTGGGGGTTCAGTCCAGGGGTCTTCCAACGGGCCGGCCTCAATACTGCGTCCGAGCAAATTGCGGTCAATACTAAACGGCGAAGACTTTTTCACCGGCGTCGGGATGCCAAAACGCTCACCATAAGCAATCGTTTCCTCACGACTCATCCCCCATTCGCGGGCCGGTGCAAGAACCTTTATATTAGGATTCAACGCCGCAATAGACACATCAAAACGCACCTGATCATTACCCTTGCCGGTGCAACCATGCGCCACCGCATCCGCACCATATTTTTCAGCCGCCTCCACCAACAACTTCGCAATCAACGGACGAGCCAACGCCGTAGAAAGCGGATAGCGATTTTCATAAAGCGCATTGGCACGAATTGCCGCAAAAGCGTAATCTTTGACAAAACTTTCTTGGGCATTTTCCACCAGAGACACACTTGCGCCTGATTTCAAAGCCTTTTCCTTAATGGGCCCTAGTTCCTCTCCCTGGCCTAAATCCGCAGCCAGCGTAATAACTTCCTCAACTCCCCACTCCTCTTTCAGATAAGGGATACAGACAGAGGTATCGACCCCGCCCGAATATGCCAGCACAACTTTGGTAGCGCGTCCCATTGATAACTCGGTCTCATAAAATTTACTGAAACTCCATTATGCAAGCAATGGTGCGAAATTCCTAGACGTATTGACACCCTAAAGTTATGTACTTTTAACAAGCGCCTCTCACAATGTTTCTCCATCTGCTCTTCCCCCTAACAAGCCTCTAGGTAATCCCAGGGAATCCACTTCTTAATTGCCTAAACTCTTCACAAGAAATCGGCGGAAAATCTTTGAAAATTCTTAAAAAACCCCCAAAAAAACTCTTAAACGCAATATTGCCCGCCCACAGACTCCTAGAAACTTAATATTTCTTTAAGAAAAAAAAACCCAATGGCTAACGCCACCCTCCCCTATCGGTAATTACTGAACTTCAAAAAAATATAACTTCAAAATCAGCCAAACGCGCTACGGTAATATCAAGAGCAAAAAAAAAGAAGCGTGCGGGGCATTCGCCCGATTCTTCATCATTGCTGCCAACAAGGTCAAAATCGAAATACTATAGGGCAGGCGATTATTTCTGCAAGATATGAATTTTGATATTGACCGTTACTGATGCCATTTTGTACAAAGGATAATAGAGATCACCCCCTAAAATACCTTTACCGGCTGGCTTGTTAAAATCTAAAATCCAAACTTGGTATCCCCCAGTAAACAAACTCTACCCAACCCCCATTTTCCATGCTCAACAACACCACCTGGCAAAGCGAAGAAAGCTTTCGCCTATTAGTAGAAGGCGTGAGAGACTATGCTATCTTCATGCTCGATACCACCGGCAACATTGTAAGCTGGAATGCCGGTGCAGAGCGCATCATGGGATATCAAGCGAACACAATCTTAGGAAAAAACTTATCGCAATTTTATTTACAACAAGATACCGACAGCGGCAAACCCCACCAAGAACTACAACTCGCCAGTTTAGTCGGTTCCTGTGAAGATGAAGGCGTCCGCATTCGTCAAGACGGCTCTCCGTTTTGGGCATCTGTACTCATCACCAGTTTAAAAGAAGAGGATTCAGTAATCGGATTTTCTGTCATCGTCCACGACTTAACCGAACGCAAACTAATAGAAGAAGAACTCTGTCACGCTAACCGCTTTTTGCGATTACTTTGCGATTGTAATCAAGCCTTAGTGCGAGCCAAAAAAGAATCCGAACTTTTAACAGACATTTGTCGCCTAATCGTCGAAACTGGTAAATATAGCGCTTGTAGCGTAGAACTGCTCTCATTAGACCACGAAAAATATTTACAAACCGCAGCCAAAGCCGGCAACCAAGTAATTTTAAAACAAGCCGAAAACTTACAAGAATTACCCCAATTAATCAGCGTTGCTCTGGGCACCGGCGCCCCTGGCATTGTCCGAAACAGCATCCCTCAAAACCCAGGCACACCGATAACATTTAAATTAGGGTCAGCCATCGTTTTACCCTTAACAAAAAAGCCTTCAGACAGCTTAGAAACCCATAAAAACGAAACTAACACCGTTTTTGGTGTCATCACCATTTATAGCACCCTCCTAACCGCATTTGACCCCCAAGAAATCCAGCTTCTCAAAGAACTCGCAGACGATTTAGCCTACGGCATCATGGCTTTGCGTTCCCGTGAGTTTCTCAAAGCCACAGAAACCGCCTTGCGGCAAAGCGAAGAACGCTACCGATATTTGGTCGAATTATTGCCAGAATCAGTGATGGTTCAAGAAGCAGGACGAATTTCTTTTATTAATCCCGCCGGCCTCAAACTTTTTGGAGCCAAAACCCCCGCCCAACTACTAGGTCAACCTGTCCTTAATTTCGTTGCTTTAGACTCTCAAGAAACCGCCAAGCAGCGCATCCAAACTTGTCAGGAAACCTGCAAAGAATCACCATTTATTGAAGAAAAATTAGTGCGGCTTGATGGCAGTGAAGTCTTTGTTGAATCTGCCGGTATTTCTTTAGGTGGTTCTGGACAAGGCTTACTTGTAGTCAGCCGCGACTTAAGCGAACGCAAACAAATGGAAGCCGCACTCAGGCAGTCTGAAGAACTGTACCGGCTCACCTTAAGCAATATTTCCGAAGCCGTATTAATTGCCGACAAAGCGGGAAATCTCACCTATATTTCCCCCAACATCGATCATATTTTTGAAACCGCCCATGAGCAACTGCTAAAACAGGGAAACATTCGCCATTTGTTAGGAGAAAATTTCTTAACAGAAAACGCCTTAGAAACTTCAGATAATCATAACATCGAACGAGAAATTACAACTCCCAGCGGAAAAAATCGCACCCTTTTAGTCAGCGTCAAACAAGTTGCCATCGGTACCGGCACAGTGCTTTATACCTGTCGGGATATCAGCGATTATAAACAAGCCAGAGTAGCCCTTAAAGAAAATGAAGAATTACTCACTCAAATGTTAGAAAGCCTGCCGGTGGGAGTTTGGTTTAGCGATCCACAAGGCAAAATATGCCAAGTCAACCGCGCCGGCAGAGAAATTTGGGGAGGAGTCAGATATGTTGCGCCCGAAGAATACGGAGAATATAAAGCTTGGTGGGCTTCCACCGGCCAGCCAATTACCCAGGACGAATGGCCGCTTAGCAGAGCCGTTTTATTAGGAGAAACCTCACTTAATGAAGTCATCAATATCGAAACCTTTGACGGCAAGCACAAAACAGTATTAAATTCCGCTTTGCCTTTACGCAAACCCAACGGCGAAATTTTAGGAGCCCTAAGCGTTAATCAAGATATTACCGAACTCAGACAAATTCAAGAAGCCCTCTTTGAATCAAACCGGCGCATTGCTAAAATTTTAGAAAGCATCACCGATGGATTTTTTGCCCTCGACCATCAAAAGCGCGTTTCTTTTGTCAACAGTCATGGCGAATACTTATTGCAAAAAACCCGCGCAGAACTTTTAGGAAAAACGCTTTGTGATGTTTTTCCAGATGCCGTAGATTCCATTTTCTTAAAAAAATGTCTCCAAACTATCAACACCTCTAAAGCTGAGAATTTTGAAGGGTTTTATAAACCGTTAAATCGCTGGTTTGAAGTCCACGCTTATCCGGGGGAAGAAGGACTCGCAGTTTATTTTCAGGACATCACCGAGCGTAAACAAGCACGAGAAGCTCTCGTCGAAAGCGCTCACCAGTTACAGGCAATATTTGAAGCCGCCCTTGATGCCATGTTAATTGTCAATGACACCGGCCATTATGTCACCGTAAACCCCGCCGCCGGTGCCCTCTTCAATGCCCCAACACCACAAATTATCGGCCACCATATCGCTGATTTTCTTGGGGAACAAGAGTTTAATTTTGATCAGATTTGGGAAAATTTTAAAGCCCAAGGACGCATCACCGGCGAAATGCGGATTTGCTGTCAGAATGGCACTCTTAAAGATGTCGATTATTCAGCAGTTGCTAACTTTTTACCAGGCCGGCATCTTTTCGTTATCCGCGATATTACCGAACGTAAATGCACCGAACGAGAATTAAAACAATATCGAGAACAACTTGAAGAACTTGTGGCAGAACGCACCCAAGAATTAACCGCCGCAATGGAACAACTCAACGCCGAAATAGCAGAACGCTCTCGCGTTGAAACTGCTTTGCGAGCCTCCGAAGAACAGTTACGGACACTGATTAATTCAACTCCCGATATAATTTGTTTTAAAGACGCTAACGGTCGCTGGTTATTAGCTAACGAGGCAATTTCCCAATTATTTGAGTTAGGAATTTCTGAGCTTATCGGCAAAAAAGATACCGAACTCGCCAAATTATCAAACTTTTACCACGATTGTTTTCTACTCTGCGATCAAACCGATGAGGCAGCCTGGAATTACAAAAAGTTATCTCGCGCTTTTGAAGCCATCCCCACTTCCAAGGGTGAAACACAAATTTATGATGTGATTAAAGTACCTTTGTTTGAATCTGACGGCACTCGTAAAGGCTTAGTCGTCTTAGGACGCGATATTACACAATTGCAACGCGCTCAAGAAGAATTAGGCCGCCTCGCATCGATTGTTGAGTCTTCTGATGATGCCATTATTGGCACTTCTCCAGAGGGCATTATTCTTAGTTGGAATGCCGGCGCAGAGGAAATTTATGGCTATTCAGCGGCGGAAGTGAAAGGACGCAATTGCTCGATTTTGGCTCAACCAGACTACCCCCAAGAAATGCAGCAGATTCTTGAACGAATCAACGCCGGTGATAGACTTCAACACTATGAAACTACCCGCATCAAAAAAGACGGTCAACCGATTAATGTGTCTTTAACAATTTCTCCCATTTTTGACGAGCAAGGTAAAATTACCGGCATATCTCGCATTGCCCGTGATATTACTCAACAAAAGCGGATTGAAACTGCATTAGAACGCTTGCGCCATCAAAATGAGTTGATTTTAGCTTCTGCCGGTGAAGGCATTTGTGGTTTAGATGCTTTGGGAAATATTGCTTTTGTTAACCCCGCCGCTTCCCGAATGCTGGGTTATGAAAGTAAAGAACTTCTCGGCCAATCCGTCCATATTTTATTACAATTTACTCAAACTTATGAACGACGTTGCCGCATTTTTGCTTCACTCGAAGATGGTTCTGTACATCATGTTACCGATGAAATGTTTTGTCATAAAAGTGGCCGCTATTTTCCGGTGGAATATGTCAGCACTCCTATCCGCGAACGAAATCAAATTACCGGCGCTGTTATCACTTTTAAAGATATCACTGAGCGGCTGGCAATGGAACGCATGAAAGATGAGTTTATTTCAATGGTTAGTCACGAGTTACGCACTCCTTTAACTTCTATTCGCGGCTCGATGGGTTTATTGGCATCAGGAATTTTAATTGCTCAACCCGAAAAAGCTCAACGAATGCTGCAAATTGCTGTTTCTAATACTGACCGACTCGTGCGCTTAATTAATGATATTTTGGATCTTGAGCGCATTGAATCCGGTAAAATTAATATTCAAAAACAAATCTGCAACGCTGGCGATCTTATGCGAGAAGCGGCAGAAGATTTGCAACTGATGGCTCAAAAGGCCGGTGTCACCCTTGAGGTTGACCCGCTGCCGGTGCAATTGTGGGCCGATTCAGATCGCATAGTTCAGACCTTGACAAATTTACTGAGTAATGCTATAAAATTTTCGCCAGCCGGTTCTACCGTGTGGCTAACCGGCACTCCACCCAGTCAAGGACAAGTAACGATCTGTGTGCGAGATCAAGGGCGGGGAATTCCCAGAGAAAAGTTAGAAATGATTTTTGAGCGCTTTCAACAAGTAGACGCCTCAGACTCTCGCCAAAAAGGCGGCACCGGCTTGGGATTGGCCATTTGCCGCAGCATTGTCCAGCAACACGAGGGACGCATTTGGGCAGAAAGCACCCTGGGTGAAGGAAGTTGCTTTTGTTTTAGCTTGCCGGTGGATCAAGCCAACAACCCAAACACTTCGGCAAATTGTTAAAAATAAAATCAAGCCGGTGTTGCTGAAAACTGTTCATTGCAAACAAAATAGTGAAGGCCAGCAAACAACAATAACTCAGAGGATGATGGTGGCATTAAAGCGCATCTTAGTGATTGACGATGAAGACGATATTCGAGAAGTGGCTCAACTGAGCCTAGAAATGGTTGCCGGTTGGGAAGTTTTCACAGCCGCTTCCGGTAGTGAAGGCATCGCCAAAGCAGAAAGCCACCAACCTGATGCAATCTTGCTAGATGTAATGATGCCCGATATGGATGGCCCCGCAACCTACAAGCAAATGCAGTTAGGAAGCGCTACCCAACATATTCCCGTAATTTTATTAACCGCCAAAGTACAGCCCAATGACCGCCGCCGGTTTGCCGAGTTGGGAGTAAAAGGAGTGATCGCTAAACCCTTTGAACCGCTCATGCTTGCCAGTCAAGTCTCGCAGTTGCTTGGCTGGAAATTTTAAGCCAAATTATCGCTTGGCGGCGATGGCTGGCAACCCTTAACCAAGCGCCCCTCCCATCTGCCTAAGCGCATAACTTTATAAAACTTTTAGGCTTCCTTCACAACTTCTTCACATAATACGAGTACGCTTTAAGATATAGGTAGACCAAGCTTAAACACGCCAGCTTGTTTTCACCTATTCAACCACTCAACCTACCCCACCCCTGGAAAAACCCCCCCATTCCTGAGAATTGGGGCAAATGCCGCTTGATCCTATAACTATTAACGGTAGGGTCATTTCATGGCACGATAAAAATCTCTTGTTTTTCAAAAACTTTCCCCGTTTTTATCAACTTTTTTTAACAAAAATTAAGGGGAAAAACATATAAAAATAACCTCCTTTTCTCCAAACACCAATAATTAACAGGGTTAATCTTCCCCAAGGGGGAGTGCAAAATCTCCAAAAAAATAACAATATTAAGCAAGAGAGTGGCGCTTTGTACTAAAGCGGCAATTTTCCTTAATAAAACGTTCTCAATATTTAGTTTTGCCCATCTACCCAAAGTTGAGCCACATCAAAAACAAATTAATTTGTCCTAAGCATAAAATTTCACCAAATACCCCCGCCCGCGTCAAATTATTAAAGGGAAATATTCCGCAATGTCTAAGCAAAATGGTAGAGAAATTCATCAGCAGTTCACCCAACAGAAAATCCTTACAGTAGAAGAAGACCACCTCTTCGATGGGCAAACCTATGGCGACGGAAAGCATCCAGGCAACCGGCCAGAAAGTGCAGGCGGCGACTATATGGAATTCGTTCAAGTAGCCCACCGGCCAAACAACCCCAGCAGCAACCAACAACCAACCTTAGACACATTACTGCGCCAGTGCATCGAAGAAGGGCGCAGCATCCGAATGATTTCCCAACAGATCCGAGAGGGTGTAAGTTTGCGGGAAATTTTAAACACCAGCGTCGAACTCTCGCGGCAATTCTTACAAGCAGACCGAACAGTTATTTACCGATTTTCACACAACGGGACAGCCAAAGTTATCACCGAATCCCACCGGCAAAATTGCTCCCCAATGCTGGGATTTAGCATCCAAGAACCCAATTTTAGCCTCACCACCAACAGCACAAAACCTCAAGAGCATCCTGTTAACTTATCGCAAATTGAGGCCATAGAAGATATTCAAAACGCCGGTTTCGACCCATCCTACATCAAACTGCTGGAATTCTTTAACATCAAATCTATGCTGATTGCACCTATTTTAGAAAATAATGTAGATGAAAATCAGCCCCACCTCTCAGGAGAAACAAAAAATAACATCTGGGGATTATTAATTGCCCACCAGTGCGATCAAACCAGACAATGGAATTCTTTTGAAATTGAATTTATTTCCTCCCTCACAGCCCAGTTAGAAATAGCAGTGCGGCAATCGCGGCTGCAAGAACAAGTACGTCTAGTCAACAACCAATTAATCACCCACACCCAAAAACGCAACGCTCAACTAGAAAAAACCCTCCAAACAGAAAGCGTCCTCAAACGCATCACCGATCAAGTAAAAGACAGTCAGGGTGAAACTCAAATCCTGCAAACTGCCGTGCGCGAACTAAGTTTATTACTTGACGTAGAAGACAGCCACAGTGCGCTCTACAATGATGACCACACAACAGCCACCATTCTCTATCAATACAACAACGACTCAGACTCTTGCGTGGGGCTGCCGGTGGAAATAGCAGAATTTAAAGAAATTTATTCGCAATTGCTAACAGGCGAACCATTGCAATTTTGCAAGTTAGACTCCACACGCTCCTCTCTTAACCGTTCCTTGACTTCCGACAACCTCAAGCCGGTAGCACCCACAACACCCAAAGCAATTTTAGCTTGTCCGATTGTTCACGGCGGCGCAATCCTCGGTGATTTGTGGTTATTTAAAGACCTCCAACACTCCTTTAGCGAAGTCGAAATTCGTTTAGCGCAGTTAGTAGCCAATCACTGCGCCATTGCCATCAGCCAAGTACGCCTTTATCAAGCGGCGCAAAAACAAGTTGCTGAATTAGAAAAACTAAACGCCCTCAAAGATGATTTTTTGAGTACAGTTTCCCACGAATTGCGAACTCCTTTATCTAACATGAAAATGGCAATCCAAATGTTAGCCATTGCTTTAAATCAAGAGCGGTCATTTTTTGCAGATTTGGCTAAGCCAGAGCAAGAAAAAAGCAAAGTCGCTCGCTATTATCAAATTGTTCGCAATGAGTGTGAGCGAGAAATTTCTTTGATAGAAGATTTGCTGGAATTGCAGCAACTAGATACCAATTCCACAGCCTGGGCACCGGCAATTATTCAAATCGAGCGCATCCTCGATCAACTCACTAAAACTTTCCAACAAAAAGCTTTACAACATCAGCAAAAATTTCGCGTTGAAAGGCCGGCACAGTTACCGCAGTTAGTCGGAGATCCGGTAGTAGTGGAGCGAGTTCTTACCGAGTTGCTGACTAATGCTTGTAAATACACTCCCTCTGGTGAAGAAATTAGTCTCACCGTTGAAGTGTGCCACGACCGGCTGTTATTAAAGGTGGCAAATACCGGCATTGAAATTCCCCAAAACGAGTTAAACCAAATTTTTCATAAGTTTTACCGCATTCCCAAGGCTGACCGCTGGCAACAAGGGGGGACTGGTTTGGGTTTGGCGGTGGTGCAAAAACTCACAGAACGTATGGGAGGAAAGTTGGAAGTTAGCAGCGAGGCCGATGTGACTTGTTTTAGGCTAGAGTTGCCGGTCAAATTGGGGAAGGTTGAGTAACAGTTTTTAAGATCAATTTTGCAGCGTTTTAAAGCCTTGCTAAAATCAATCCGTGAGTGAGTGTGTGCAAAGAAAAATGGCAAAATTGCTTTCTCGAACCAATGGCCGTTTCTTGGGGAAAATTTTTAGGGATAGCAGCGCTTTGGTGCTGCTGCTGGCTGTTTTTGGTTGGCAAATGCTTAATCCCCAATTGTTGAGCGCTTCGGAGGCGCTGTTGCAGCTTTCTGTGCAGGCTCAAAACGGCGAAACCTATGAGAATTTGGTTGAGCGGGCTGTGCAGGTGGCAAAAACTGCCGTTGAAAAAGCTTTTGCGGCTGACCTGCAACGAGAGATGGTTTTGATTTCGATCAGCGGTCAACATCAAGGCACCATTGCTCCGCTTTTAAGGCTCCAAGTCAGTCGCACTCAGTGGCAAACTCAGTCAGAAACCAGACAGTGGGCTACTTTTTACCCCAGTTCTAAAATGCTTTTGGGTTTTGGTTCTGGGCTACCGCCGACAACGCCACCGGCACAACAGCCTATGCAACCCCCGGTTTCTGGGCCGGTGCAGCCGGTCTTACCAAAACAGCCTACGGTTTCTGGGCCGGTGCCTGTGCAGCCGGTGCCGGTGGATTTAATTCCAGGCCGGCCGGTTACTCCGCAAGTGATTCCGGGGGTGCCCGCAGGTGGGGAGCCGGTTCGCTTAGATCAGCTTCCTGATAATTTGCTACCGGGGATGAGTCCGCAACTGCCGGCCGAGGGGACGGCAACCGAGCCTGTCTCGACTCAACCCACAACCGTTGAGCCGACTATTGTTCAACCGGCAATGGTGCAACCGAGTTCTGTGCAGCCGAGTTCTGTGCAGCCTGGTTTAATTTTGCCGAGTCCTTAAAGGTGTTTCACCCATCCAAAATAAACGCTTACAAACTAAGGGCGCAAAAAACAGCGTTGAAAGTCGGTGGTTATGGTTTATACTTGTAAGATTGTGACTAATTAGCACCCTTTACGACCATGGCGGTTCCTAAGAAGAAAACCTCGAAATCTAAGCGGGATAAGCGCAAGGCTACTTGGAAAAATAAGGCCGCTCTGCAAGCGCAGAGAGCGCTGAGCTTGGGTAAGTCGATTTTAACCAAGCGCTCGACGTTTGTATATCCCGGCAATGAAGAAGAAGATGAAGAATAAAAGTTTGCCGGCATTCTAAAAGCTGCCGGTGGCGTTATTTTTACAAGCCCAAACACAACAACGTTAAAGCAAGCCGGAGAAAGATGGGGTTTTATGATCCCTTTGTCTCCGGTTTGTTTATAGCGGTTTTTACAGGATGAGGCTGAGAAACCGGTTTTTTGATATCTCACAGATTGGAGAAAAGCGATATATTTGCTGCGGGTAAAATCAACATGGCATCGCCAAACGAGTAAAAACGGTAATCTTTGGCAATTGCTTCTTGATATAAATTAAGCAAGCGTTCCCGGCCTATCAAGGCACTCACCAACATCAGTAAACTGGATTTCGGTAAGTGAAAATTGGTGATTAATCCTTCAACCACTCGCCATTGATAGCCAGGGTAAATAAATAGGTTTGTTTTGCCACAAAAAGGCTGTAACCGGCCTTCAAACGCCGCCGCAGCCCCTTCTAGGGAACGTACAACGGTGGTACCAACGGCAATAATTCTACCGCCGCGTTCCTTGGTTTGCTGGATTTTTTCGACGGTGGTGGCCGGCACTTGTACCCATTCTGAGTGCATTTTGTGTTCGGTCACGTTTTGGGTTTCCACAGGGCGAAAGGTTCCAACGCCTACGTTTAATGTCACAAAAGCGGTTTCGATGCCGGCAAAAGCAAGTTTTTGTAGCAATTCTTCAGTGAAGTGGAGGCCGGCGGTGGGGGCTGCTACTGAGCCGTCTTGTTCGGCGTAGACGGTTTGATATTGTGCCGGTGCGGCGCTGCTTTCTGTGATGTAGGGGGGGAGGGGAATGTGCCCATAGTCTTCTAAATATTGGATAAGAGACTGTTCTTTTGGTAAGTCAAATTGCAAAATCCGCCCGCCTGTGGCTTCGTCGGTGGCGACAACTGTGGCGCTTAAATTCGAGTGGGTGGGGTTTTCTTTGGAGTTAAAGAGGATTTTGACACCGATTTTAAGGCGTTTTCCTGGTTTGACTAAGGCTAACCAGTGGTTATGTTCGATTTCTTCGAGTAATAAAATTTCTACCGGCGCGCCGGTGGTTTTGTAGCCATACAGTCGGGCGGGAATAACGCGGGTGTTGTTCATTACCAGCAAGTCGCCTTTTTGCAGCAGTTGGGGTAATTCCCGAAAAATATGGTGGCTGTGTTGGTGAGGGGAATTAACAACGAGCAGGCGAGAACTGTCTCTGGGAACTGCTGGGTTTTGGGCAATGCTACCGCTCGGCAGTTCGTAGTTGTAGTTGTCTAGGGACTGATCGCTGTCGGTTATGGCTGGGTTTGGTTTGGTTTGAGGCTCGTCCAAGGTTTCTGGGGTAATTTCGTTCTTAGGGTGTGGTCGTTAAGGAAGTTGGTAATGTTTATTTCCTATGGTTGTTAAATTTAGCAGATGTTGAGGTTGTGAGGAATATTAATTTGTAATGTCATACCGGCTGCATGGTTTTTGCCTTCTACATCAAAAAGAGGCCGGTTTTTAAAGGGCTTGATTTTTTTTTGGGCTTTTTGGTCAATTTTTAGAGGGAAGGCATGGGGAATGAGTGGCTTAAAGATTATCTAAAAATATAGACTGAGACTAAGTATTTTATCCTGTTGTTGGCAAGTGAAAAAATAACTTGAGTGCTTTGGTATGGGCTGCAACTTTATCGGGTAATTTCTTTTGAGGTTCAGGGTTTGGTTAATAGGCGAATACCTGCTACTATCAGGTGAGTCTGTCTGATGGAATAGGAGACGGCTATGGAGTTATTGGGGTTAAGCTATGCTGGAATCAAGCGGAAATCTCTCTCTCCTCAAGGGCTGCGCTTTCTAGGCCGGCTGGTTAAATTTAAACAGAGATAGTTTCTATCTTAAGATAGATGTCAATATTTTTTGGCTCTCTATTAAAGAGAGTAAAGAAAAAAAAAAGGGAAATTGGGGAATATTACCCAATAAAGAAAGGGGTTTTTCCCGTATTCATTTGCGCCATAATCTTAGACAATAAAAATGTAGCCTTTGCAGAACTCTTTCCCGATGGAATACCTTTATTTCGTTGCTAATGCCAGTCTCACGCTGAGAATTGCAGAGTACCTGCACACCAGCCCTCATCTTCCGGTTAGTTTTATGAGCGTTATTCATCAAATAGATGGATGGGTCGTTCGTGTGAAAATGAGAAACCCCCTGAATTTGCAAAAAAGCGGGGATTTCCGAGCGTTTATGAATGAGTTAGGGATTCCCTACTCGCCAGGAATTCGGTTACAAATGGCTTTATGGAGTTTAGAGAATGGACAATCGCCGGTGGATGTGATGCGGCGTTATCAGGTGGCTGTGGTTTCTCACGGTCATCCAGATCGCGGCGAAATTGAAGAGTTTCGCAAGCAGTTTGTTAAAGGCTTAGGATATTGCCCAGAAACCCTTGCTTAGTTAGTTGGGTGGACAGAAGGCAGACTCGATATACTCAACAAGGGTTAGGTGAAAATTTTCATTCAAAACGGGTTCACCCGGATTGACCGACACATTAAGCGATGTCGCCTCTCGATGCCGGTGCTGTTTATAGGGCATTTGTTGGCAACTGACGAGGGCTACATCAAATCGACAGGCTACGTTAGCGAGAACTGGGTGATCGGCCAAAAAAAGCGCGGCGGCTTGGCCCAGTTTAGCTTGTTTTTGGGGGGTGATGGCAAAAATCCCCCCGGTGTCCCAAGAATGGCGACTGCGAGTTTTGACCTCTACAAAGATTAATTGCCCTGTGGGTTGAGAGTAAGCGATAATGTCCAGTTCTCCCCACCGGCACTTCCAGCGCTGTGCTAAGATTTCCCATCCTTGCTGCTGTAACCACTGTGCGACTAAGTTTTCTCCTAAAGTGCCGGTGTGGGTTGGAGTTTTTGGCATCGGCTGGTTTGATTATTTTTGAGGTTTGGCAAAGGATTTTAACATTGCGATGAGTGCAATTGCTTGTGGGGACACTTCCGAGATAGGATACTCCTGTAGCGATTGCTACTATTAACCTTTTCTCCAACAGTTAAACCCTTAATGCGATTTTCTTTAAACTTCAACAAAATGGGCGATAGAGTTTCTAAACGTATTCCTGCAATTGTATTATCGGTTGTGTTTTCGGTGGTGCTGTTCCTAACAGCAAGTTTGGTAATTGTCATGCCGGCTTTTGCCAATGATTATAACAAAGAAACTTTGGTGGGTGTGGATTTTTCGGGGCGAGATTTGACGGATTCTAGCTTTACAAAAGCTGTCCTCCGCAACAGTAATTTGAGTAATACTAAGTTGGCCGGTGTAAGTTTGTTTGGGGCGACTTTGGAACGGGTAAATTTAGAAGGGGCTGATCTACGAGGTGCCACTTTAGATACTGCTCGTTTTTTCAAGGCAAATCTTACCAATGCTGTGTTAGAAGGGGCGTTTGCTTTTAATGCTAAGTTTGATGGTTCTACTATTGATGGGGCTGATTTTACAGATGTTTTGTTGCGTCAAGATATGCAAAAAGCACTTTGTAAAATTGCCACAGGTACTAATCCTGTGACGGGACGCGAGACAAAAGAAACTTTGTATTGTGATTGAAGAAATCTAACAATTTTCAGAAACCCACACTCCAATATCCCCCCTAGTGCCTTAAAAAGGGGGGATATAAGCGAACAAAAATTATTTTTACAACCAAGGAACGCTGACTAAATCTTTAAAAGTTGTATAACGTTCTTTTTCTAATTCCTTGATTCGAGCTTTTTGGGTAAGCAGTTGTTGTTGATAAAATTGCCCTAATTCGAGATTCGTTAATAAGTCGATTTTGTGCAACTCTTGTAAGGCTTCGCGGATTTTATTTTCGCAAATTACGCGGTCAATTGATGCGGCGGCGGCGCGAATGACTAAAGGAGTGCGAACTGTATCAAGTTGGGTTTTTTCATCGAGATGAAACAGGTAAGATATTTGGGAAACTTCGCCGCTATTTTCTGCTAAATAACAATCTTGTAAAGCGGAAATAAGTTTAAGGGGTTCAGCCTGCAAATCATTTAATTCTGTGATAAATTGCCATAATTTCTTGTGGGGTTCAAGAGTAAATTCTAATTTTCTTTCTGCTAAAACTTCTATGACGGCACTGCGATATTCAGGATAATGAATGTAAGATTGTAATAGAAAAGCTTCGGCTTTTTTTAAGAGGTTGGTTTCTCCAGAAACCGGCATTTCAGGTTTAGATTTTTCTGGGGTAGAAACGTTGTGTCTTAGAGGAGGCCGGCTGCTGATTTTGAGCTTGTTTTCAATCAAAGGTGCAACAATGCAAGACTCATCAATTCTCAAAAGTTCTGCACACCGGCTTGTTATTTGATTTAGCAAATTTTCCCTAATTATGGGAGTGCGCCGCGAGTCCCGCAAAGAAAGAATTTCTGCACAATAATCGACATAATAAGTAAGCTGATTGTCATTGGTGATGTTGGATAATAACTTCACCATTTCTGTTGCTATTTGCTGATATTGATCCGGTTGTTTTAGGTCCTTGGTTTGTAAAAGTTGGTCAATTTGCCAGGTTAACCATAAAGAGGCACTTTCTAGCAAAATTTGATAATCTTCGGCTGAATAAGTTTTGAGATATTCATCAGCATCTTTGCCGTTAGGGAGGGTAAGAATCCTCAAATTGACATCACCGCGATAGGCAAGGGATGCAATTTCACCAATTGCTCTTTCGGCGGCATTTGTACCGGCTTTGTCGGCATCAAAATTGAGGATAATTTGCTTTGATTCTGTATAGCGTAAAAGTTGCCGCACTTGGGTTAAACTCAGGGCAGTTCCCAGGGAGGCGACGGCGTTGGTAATACCGGCAGCATGAAGGGCAATTGCATCAAAATATCCCTCAACAACGATGGCTTTATCTTGTTTGCTGATGGCGGTTTTGGCTTTGTCGAGGGCGAAGAGAGTTTTGCCTTTTTCAAACAATTCTGTTTCGGGAGAGTTGAGGTATTTTGGCATTTCATCGGTGAGAGTTCTGCCACCAAAACCGATGACTCTGCCTTGAGAATCGCAGATAGGAATCATTAAACGATCTCGGAAGCGATCATAATAGCCGGTTCCGGATTTTCTGTTAACAATTAAACCGGCAGCTTCGATGAGTTGAACGGGGAAATTTTTGGTTTCTAAAAGATAATGATAAAGCGTTTCCCAACCGGCGGGGGCGTAGCCAAGTTGGAATTGTTGGATAATTTCTGGGCTAAGTTTGCGTTCTGTTTGGAGATATTCTAAGGCAATATTTCCACCGGGTTGATAAAGGGCGTGTTGATAGAAATTGGTGGTGATGGCGAGAATTTCATAAAGTTGCTCTCGGAGGGTGATTTGGCGTTGAAGTTCTTGGCGTTTTTCGGGTTCGAGGGTACGGATAGGAATTTGATATCGTTTGGCTAAATCAAAGACGACTTCGTTAAAGGGACGTTTGCCAACTTCCATGAGAAAATTGATAGCCCCACCACCGGCACCGCAGCCAAAACAATAATACATTTGTTTGCTGGGGCTGACGGTAAAGCTGGGGGTTTTTTCGTCGTGAAAAGGGCATAAGCCGGTGTAATCTTTGCCACTTTTTCTGAGGGAAACTTGTTCAGAAACGATATCGTAAATATCGAGTCTTTGTTTAACTTCTTCGATGGTGTCGGGATGTAGACGGGGAATTTCCATAGTTTTTTAGAGGGTGGGACTCTGCCCACATACATAATGATAGCTAAAGTTATATTATCGGTTAGGATTTTAGGAAATTATATCTTTTGGTTTCGCCGGTGGGGTGAAAAATCAGCCTCTTAAATTGCATTTTTAGGTAGAAGCAGGGAACTAAGGAAAATAATCAAAAAACCTGAAGCCTAATCTTAAAAAATTGCGTTCCCTAGTGCAACTAGGGAACGAGAAAAAGACAAGGAAAAAACCAAGAGGTTAATATTTCTTTCGAGGTCGGAAATTGGCGACAGATTCTACTAAACCTATGGCGATAAAATTACTCAGCAAAGCAGAACGCCCATAACTCAGCAAAGGCAAGGGAACGCCGGTTACTGGGGCTAAACCAATGTTCATCCCAATATTAATAACTACCTGAAAGATAATCATGGAAAGTACGCCAATGGCGATTAAAGATCCAAAATTATCTTTGGCATTTTGGGCAATTAGAACCAGGCGTAAACAAAGTAACCAAAAGGCGATAAACACTACTAGACAACCAATAAAACCTAACTCTTCGCCTATCGCAGAAAAGATAAAATCTGTATGCTGTTCTGGAATAAAATTGAGTTGTGTTTGAGTGCCTTGAGTTAGACCTTTGCCCCAAATTTGACCGGCCCCGATGGCGATCCGAGATTGGATGAGGTGATAACCGCCACCAAGGGGGTCTTTATTAGGGTCTAAAAACAAAATAATTCGCTCTTTTTGATAATCTTTGAGTAAGCCCCAAAAAATATGTCCTAACCATCCAGAAGCTACATTAATTACCAGAGATGCTATCGAGCCAAACGCCTGCCAAGGGAGGGTACGCCAGCCAATAATTCCCATTGCAATTGACCAAACAACCCACCCCGGAAAATAAATGTTGAAAACAATGGCAGAAATAACCGGAGAAAGCATGAGAATGAGCCAACCAGGGTTAGCTCCCCCCCAATAAAGCATCCCCATTGTAATCGCTCCAAAAACAAGGGAAGTTCCTAAATTTGGCTCGGAAAAAACCAGCGCCCAAGGTACAGCAGTAACGGCTAAAATTTTGAGCATATTTGGAATCGTTGTTGCACCGCGATTGTGGAGAAGTGCAGCTAGGGTAATAATGACGCCAACTTTTGCAAATTCCGAGGGCTGAACGTGGAAGCCAAAAACGTTAATCCACCGCTGTGCTCCGAGGGCTTGGGTACCAATAAATCGCACCGAAATTAGGGCGATATTAATAAAGCCATAGATAAACCATTTCCACTGAATTAAAGCCTCATAATGGTTGCGAGCAATTAACATCGCAATGGTTAAACCGATGCCGCCTGTAATCCAGTGTTGCCACCAGTCGGTGTGACCTAAGTGTAATTCTACACTGCGAATCATCACGCCACCGAGCGCCGTTAGCCCGACTACGAGGCTTAATAAGATCCAGTCGATGTGTTGCCAAGGAGCGAGCGCCGGTTGGCGACCTATTCTCAGCAGTACGTTTTGCCACATATTTGAGGGTAAATAGAGATTAGTCGATACAGGTATCTTACTATCTCCTCTCTAATATCCCAAGTATCGGGCAGAGGTTGATGATAATGCCGGTGGGGGGTGAAAATTTTTCTCTGGTTTTCTTGAGGGAGCGGCGGAGGCGGTATTGAGGGGGAGATTGCGCTTCAAAACGTTAACTCCGGATTCGCCAAAAACGTCCCCAAACCGGCCTTTGGTATGTTTTGAAACCAAAACCTCGTCTTGATGGGGGTTTAGTTTTCTTATTTGCTGGGCTTTTTTAAAGCAAAGTCAGATTGCTTGGAGCTAGAACAAAGTTAGGTTGCTTTGATAAATCAAGAGTAAATAGTCTTTTTTTTAAGCTTATTTACCCTTAATTAAAAATATCACCAACCTCTCAATTTCTTACTTAAGCTAAAGTATCTGAGAGGTAAGCGGGAGCCAAAGCGACGGATTCAGGGCGATTTCTTGTTACTCCTAAATTGGGGTTAATATTGAGAACACCAGACTGGTTTTGAATGTTATCAAAACGGAAGATGGCATTATTAGATTTCTCGGCAACGTAAAGGTTATTACCGTCAAAAGTAATATCAACCGGATTGCCTAAAAATGTATTAGAGCCGACAATTTGAGCCCGCACCGCTGTGTTTCCATTGGCAGCACCGGCATTGTTAATTACAAACAATTGACCATCGGTTGCACTTTGAGCACTGCCCACATCAGAAATCAGCAATGTATCAGAAGATTCGACATAAATAATTCCGTGCAAATTCACAGAAATTTTATTTACTCCACTGGGGTCAAATGGAGTAATAATCCGCGTCGGGCCGTTTGCGCCCAAAGTGGCAAGATAACTATCATAAACCAGAACTGTTCCATCAGTTGCGGCTACAAATAGCTGATCTTTTGATGGCGAATAATCTACATCCCAAGGTCGGCGACCGGCCAGATTTGTTGTTTTAAACAATGGCGCAACATCGCCTTGAGCTTGAGTATTAAACACAATAATGGCTGGGGTTGTAGCATTATTTTCTGCGACAAAAACAACACCGGCACCATCAGCAACTTCTAAACCTTTGGGGCTAACCAGGCCGGTGTTTGCACCGGCAATAATTCGGTCGCGTGAGGCATTAAATCCACCGTTATTACGGCTTTCTGCCAAACGGTTAACAATTAAAATCCCACCATTGGTATCGTTGCCATTATCAAAAGTAATAAAAGCATCACCTGTGAGATCGTAGGTAATATTTTCCAAACTGGCAACTGCATTAGAAGTATTAAATGCTGTTTGCTGTTGCAAATTTGTAGACAGACGCGCCACAAAATCTGTTGCTCCTGTTGCGGGCGGGTTACTGGTGGTGGCAATGGAACTAATAGGAATTGTTGCCGATTCAACATCAGTAACATCAGGATACATTAACGCTTGCATCCGTTCAGCAGCCAAAGCTTCTGGTTTAGTTTCGGCCACGCTTAAATCCGGGGCTATATTTCCGCTGGGCCCATTAAAAATGTTGCGGAAAATTAATAACTGGTCTTTAGCTTTTTCTGCAACTAAAGCATCGGTGCCATTTAAAATTAAATCCACCGGATTTCCCATTTGAGTAGCCGGCCCTTCAATAGTGCGGGATGGTACCACCGCCCCATTAGCACTGCTAACATTATCGAGAACGTAAATACGTCCGTCTGTGTTGAAAGTGGCGCTTTGTGCAGCAGTAGCGGCTCCCACATCTGTTACAACTAATTGATTCCGCGTTGGTTCATAAACAATGCCATGCAAATTAGTAGAAATTTTTGCGCCGAGACTGTTAACAATAGTTAGACTACGGGAAATAGTGGCGGTGCCAAAATTATTGATATTTCCAAAGTAGTTATCAAACACAGAAACAGTGCCATCTACTAATGCTGCATACAAGCGGTCGTTGGCTTCATCATAGGCAACATCCCAAGGTTTTGCCGGCAAGTTTGTAACAGCCACCGGCGGAATATTGCCACCCGCAGATGTCCCAAAAACTTTTAAGTCGCCGGCACCATTATCGGCAACAATAATAAAGCCTCTTGTTTGGGCAATGGCGAAGCCTTTGGGGGCATTTAATCCTGTTAGCGGGCCGGCAATTTCTCGGTCTCTGTTCGGCGCAAAGGCTTCTCCATCAAGTCGGTTGCCAATTTTTGAAATAATCCGAATGCTGCCGGCACCTACGATTACATCACCGGCTTGATAAAGATTGCCAACATTATCAAATTCTACGCCTTCATTGTTGCCGGCAAAAAAGCGTTTTTGGCCTCCGAAAGTTCCGGTGAGTTTATCAATTTCTCCGACGTTTGTGGGGCCGTTATTTGAGACATAAATATTTACACTGCTTGGTTTACCCATGCGGTTTTCTGCCATGCCGAAATTAACATAGTGTTCAAAACCGCTCTTGAAAATTCCGCCTCGAACTGCTGCTGCTACATCGGGGTTGGCGCTCAGATAATAGCTGTTATCGAAATCTGCGCTGGGGTTACGGCCTTCAAATTGCCCATTTTCAATAAAGTGCTGAATGCCGGTGAGAGAATCTATGCCAACTGCATTTTTAACGTCTGTATTTTGAGTTAAATAGTAATTGGTATCAAAGAAACTAATGGGATTTCGCCCCTCGAATTGACCTCTTTCTATGAAGTGAGCTAGGCCGTTTACAAATACACCGTTTCTTACGGCAATTGCCACATCTGCGTTAGTTGCTAGATAAAAGCTTTCGTCAAAAAATCCGCTCGGTTTTCGCGCTTCTAACTGTCCGTTAAGTATATAGTGATCAAAGCCGCTAAGAAAATTTCCGCTTCTCACGGCAGCCGCTACATCGGGGTTAGCAGCCAAGTAATAAGTTTCATTAAACAACGAAGCAATGCCTAACATTTTGGGGGGTACCTTTCAACAAAGTTTTTATTTTTTTTTCCAAACAAAACCTAGCCAGCCCTGTGCAAATTCGCAGAGATGACGATCTTTTTAAGAAAAAGTTCCACTGCTCAAAATTACAAAGTCAATCTTTACAATTTGGCCTTTTTCCACCGCACGCGACACTATTTTTCCAATAAATTGCGATTCGGTATGAGCCGGTAAAGAAAGGGAATTTTTCGCTAAATGGTAGATTTATATACTGTTTTAAGCGGGCTAGGGCTGGAAATGTAATCTTTCTTAAGGTAGATTTAAAATAACGTAATAAATGCTTAAATGATAAGATCACGATGTCTTTAAAAACATCTAAAATCTAAAATTCTAAATTCCAAAGGTTACAAATTCCCCCAATTATCCAAAAAATTAGCCCCCACTTTTATTAAGTAGATTAAGTTATAAGTAGTTCCTAGCAGATTCGATTTACGCAGGGTCTTTTTCTGGATTTCTCCTCTATGCCAGCCCCAAAGATAGGGTATTTTTTGGGGTTCTGATTTGGTATCACGGCGTGGTACGACAATGAAACCGAACATAAATATGGTAGCCAGACTTTTAAGAATTGGTATAACAAAACTGCCCCAAGAAATTTTAGCCCTCGTAGCAGCAGTAAAAACTAATCAAGACATCCCAACTAAAATTAAATAAAAGGATAAATTTTATCTTTTTTCTAAAATCGTACAAATTAATTCACCGGCTCCGTTAGGCTCAAAAAATTCGATGGTATTATCTTGTTTTATTTTGATTTCTTTTCGGCAATTATAAACTTCTACGGGTGTTTCTTTGCCGTTGATGCTGACGCTGGCTCTGTATTCCCAATGGTTTTTTGCACTGCGTTTAATGGTGAGAATACAGATTTTTTGGTCTTTGATTTGCCGGCAAAAATTCGCTTGTGCCGGCAGTGTCACAGTCAGTGTTAGGCAGAGGATGAGCAGAAAAATTACAACTTTTAGGGTTTTCAAGGGTTGCCGGTTCCTTTGGCGCGGGTAATTGCATTGTTTGTATTTTACCTCCACCGGCAAACAAGGGAATCCCTAAAGCTGTCTGTTTGATGTGCCAAGCCTTGATATTTGCTCAACTCGCTATTTTAAAGCTTTCGACTCTCAGCTATTAACAGCCAGCCACTCATACCCCCTTTGTATCTTTAGTTTAGCCCGTCCCAAAAAAATCAAAACTTGACATTTGCGAAGCAAAAAATAACCCTTATGTATAAGGAGTAATAAAAACTAATTTTTCACCCTACCCTGACACCCAAACAAAAACCTACAAAACCGGCACCCGTAAAGCGTCGGCTTTTTTGGTTTCTGGGTTAACCTGGAATCTTAAAATACTAGAGATAACAAAAACAAACTTTGCGGACAATTACTGATAACGCCCCTATCTGGATTTGGATGGCAGACACTAGCGGAAAAATTCAATTTATTATAGTAGGTCAACGAACCTCAACTTATCATCACCACCGCTGTCAAAAAGGGGCAAATTTTTATCACCATTCCACCAAATCATTCCTCAGAACACAACAAGCGATCCGCCGGATTAACATTAGGATTTGTCTGCAAATAATCCCCCAACCACACACAAGCACGATCCACCAAATTATCCCAATCCAAACTCCATAAAATCACCTTACCCTCCGCAGTCGCCGCCGCCAAAAACTTGCCATCAAAACTAAAATCAATATCCAAAACTCCCCCATCCGACCACTTTAACTCCTTCAACAAAAACCCCTCCAAACTCCACAACTTCACCCGACCATCCCAACTCCCACTCGCCAAAGTTTTCCCATCTGGCGAAAACTCCACACTCGTAACACTATCGCTATATCCCTTCAACAAAGTTTTCGGTTTTCCCCCCGCCACCGGCCACAACTTCACAGTATTATCCCAACTCCCCGTCGCCAACAAATTCCCATCAGGGCTCCAAGAAACACTCGTCACATAAGAACGGTGTCCATCCTCCCCCGCCAACGTCCGTAATAACGTCCCATCCAGACTCCAAATTTTCACAGTCGTATCATCAGAAGCGGAAGCAATCTTACTACCATCCGGGCTAAAAGTCACCCCATAAATACGATTTGCATGGCCTGAGAAAGTCCTGATTAACTCTCCCCCCAGCGTCCAAAGTTTCACCGTTTTATCCTTACTTCCCGTTGCCAAAAAACGACCATCAGGACTAAATTTTACCGCATAAATAGAATTACTATGACCCGCAAAAGTCCTCAATAATTCGCCGTCTTTTGACCAAAACTTCACCGTTTTATCCATACTCCCAGAAGCAATTAAGTTGCCATCGGGACTCCAAACAACCGACGTCACCCGATCCGTATGACCGGCCATAGTTTTTAACAACACCCCCTCCCGACTCCAAAGTTTCAAACTTTTATCTCTACTCGCCGTCACAAAAAACCGGCCATCCGGTGAAAACTTCAGACTCGTCAGCCGATCTCCATGAGCAGCAATCACCGGCACTTGCAATTGCTCACTCCCCCACAACTTCACCGTTTTATCCAAACTCCCCGAAGCAATTAACGTCCCATCAGGGCTCCAAGATACCCCCGTCACCCGACCACTATGGCCATTCAAAGTTTTTAATAACTCCCCAGAAACCGACCAAATTTTCACCGTTTGATCATCACTTGCCGTCGCAAACATTTTCCCATCAGCCCGCCAAGATACTGCATAAACAGCACTTTCATGGGCAGACAAACTTTTAATCAAACGGCCTTCTTTCGTCCACAACTTCACCAAATTATCCCGCCCCGCCGTTGCAATTACATTACCATTAGGACTAAAAGACACCCCCAAAATCCAATTATTATGACCCCGCCAAGTCCTTACCAACTTACCATCTCGCTGCCACAACTTCACCGTCCCATCATTACTTGCAGAAGCAATTAATTTTCCATCCGGCGAAAACTGGACAAAATTTACCGCATCTTTATGACCTTGCAAAGTCAACACCGGCAAACCCTGCTTATCCCATAACTTCACCGTCTTATCTTTACTCGCCGTTGCTATCAACTTCTCATCAGGACTAAACGCCACCCCAAACACAAAATCCTTGTGACCCTTCAGAGTTTTTTGCAATACTGGAAACCCAGATTTTAAATCCCACAACTTCACCGTTGTATCCCGACTTGCAGATGCCAAAATCTTAGTATTATGACCCCAAACAACACGAGTCACACTTTCGGTATGACCCTCCAACGTCGCCAGCACCGAGCCATCCCGACGCCAAACTTTCACAGTTTTATCATTTCCTCCAGACGCAATCAACTCTCCATCGCCCGAAAAAGATACCGCCCAAATACTATCTTGATGACCTTCAAGCCGGTTGCGTTCGCGCACCCCATAAACCGCTTGTTGCAGCGCAGTAAGCACCCGAATTCGATTATCTGGCTGAGAATCTTTCACCGGCATCAGAGCTTTCTGAGCTCGCAAACTTTCCAGCAGCGCCTCTAACTCTTGATGCGAAACATAAAGCAACTCTGAATAAGCCACTTTCGCCCGGATATTCGCATCAATTTCCGCAATCTCTGCTTGTTTTCTAATATCTTCTGCCTTTTGCTTAAGCGCCTCCGCCCGAAGCCAAAAACCGCCGGTTAAAAAAGTCAGCAACAAAAAAAAACCACCAACTCCCGCCAAGAGTAGTTTTTGCTTTTCACTTCGTTTTAGCTGCTCTCTTTGCTGCAACTTAACGCGGCTCTCCTGTGAAGCTCGAATAAAGTGAACCAGATAATCGTGAACTAATTGGTAGCGATCAGCCGGTTTTTCCCGGTGTAAAAATAACAACCCAGATCCAACCAATATCTCTAAAATCAAGTTTAATTTCTTTGCCCCAAATGTCAAATTTGCCGCTAACTCGCTTTTCGTTTTCAGGGGACGAATATTTCGCTCCTCCACCAAAGCGCTATCTTTAGAGCCCGTCAGCAAAGCCAGCACTTCCCAAGCCGCATTTTCATTTTCTTTTCCGCAATCAGCAATTACTTGCTGTAACCAGCGCTCGACAAGTTTTATTTTCGGCCCTTTTTTTCTATATTGTTCTTCGGTAGTAATTTTTTCTTCTTGCAGTTGAGCGCCAACAACTTGCAATTCAATCGGTCTAACTTTTCCAGAAGAACCGGCCAAATCTTCCACCAAAGCATCAATCAAAGCTTCTTCTAAAAAAACGCGAGAACGCTGGGTTAAAGCGAGGATCACATCTTTGGTATCTTGGGCCGAAAAATATCCGACATGATAGCGAATATCTTTATCCAAAATATTATTATTCACTGCATCTAAAGAGCCTAAACGCTCCCAGTCCAGCAAATAATGCAAATAATCTTCCCGCATCGACAAAATTACCTTGACAAAAGGAATATTTAAACACTCGCGCAGGAAATCAAAAAAAGGCCGTAATTCTTCATCAACCGGCTCTTGGCTGGCTTGATTGCAAACAAAGAAAAATTCTTCAAATTGATCAAAAACCAGCACCGTTAACAAATTTTGAGCAGCATTTTTTCGCAATTGTTCAATCACGGAATCGAGGGTATCTAACGGCAACCGTTCGCCGGAAAAGTGCCTAATTTCTGACAGCGCAACTCCCAACTGTTGACCAAGAGCGCGGCTCCAATCGGTATAAACTCTTAACACCACCGGCACCGCTACCCGGTCGCCAATTACTCGCCCTTGCAACGCCGGCACCAAACCAGCATTGACCAGCGAAGACTTACCGACCCCAGATTTTCCGTAAATAATTGTTAGTTTGCAATCATTTCTAGCAAGGCGTTGCAGCAAACGTTTGACATCTTGGCTGCGACAAGAAACTTCAATTTCACAGCGGCAAGCCGGTGAATTGAGGCCGTTTTTTAAGGTAGGGTGTAGCCGCTGTTGTATGGCCAAGGGCGAGGCGGCGCTAACAGGTTGTAATTGACCGGCCCCAATAAAAGCTCTTCTGCCATACTGATGTTCGACAGTTCGCAGTTGTTGTTTGCAACGAAAAGCCTCCGCGAATTTCCCGATTTCAAAATAATGAAACCACAATTCTTGCAAAATGTTGATATAAAGTTCGGGGTCGTGGCCGGGGGTGGTGGCTGCCTTGGCTTCTTCGAGATAAGCAATGGCTTGGCTGATGCCGGTGCTTTTTTTATAGGAAGACGGCAAGAATAATTGCGGCACCGACAAAGAAAAACCCTGTTTTCTCCTTTTTGTGTTGCCAACACTATCCAAGCTGCCGCGTAGGGCTTTGGCGAGTAAAAATAAATAGAGGGCATGATGGGTCTGATCGTTTGCCGGCAGAGCGTTGGAAATTTCCAGGGCTTGCTGTGCGGCCCACTCGGCCTCCTCCCACTGACTTCTTACCAGGCAGACTTCTGCCAAAAACCCGTAATACCTGGCCAGTTGGGGCATCATGGCGTGGGTATGGGCCAAAAGTACGGCCTTTTGGGCGACCGCCAGCAGTTCATCCCATGCCTGCAAGCGCCGCAGCACTTCTCCTAAAGCATCGCTAAATTTTGCCAGCAAGTCTGGCCGGTCGGCAGTCTCAAACTTTTGCAAGCACTCCTGCAAGCTAGATCGGGCCATGATTAAATAATCACTGCTTTGCAAGGGGTGCCGGTCGGCTTTTTGGGCATAAGCCAATCCCAAATGATAAAGGATCACCGCAAACCAAAGCAGATGTTGGTCGAGGTTCTGGTTTTCTGAAGTTTGCCCCTCGCTGATCGCTTGTTTCCACACAGCGGCGCTGTTTTGGTAATGCTTGAGCGCGATTTCGAGTTTATCGCTGCTGCTGGCTTCTACTCCCAGGGCAAATTCTACTCCCGCAAGGGTTGCCGGTTCGAGGCGGATTTCTCGTTTTTGGCAGTCTCGCAGCGCGGCTAAGAGTTCCTGAGAATTATTGGTCAGCGGGTCTGCTGTATTGTCGTTGGGGTTTAAACATCTCGCCAACAGTTCCGAGGCCGGTGCCCGCAAAATTTTGATTAAATCTGGTGTATTAATTTCAAATTTGATTGAGCAAGCCGCCCAACTTTTGAAATCGGGCGCAAAGCGAACGAACTTTTGCATTACTTCATCGCTCAACCACAACACCACCGGCAAGGAGAAGTTTTGTTTTATTTCTTCCCGCAGTTGGTTGGTCGATTTAAGCAACCGGTCTAGGTCATTGACTGATTCAAACCCAGAAATTATCAAGGCGGAGGGCCGGTTTGCTAGACCCTGTTTCATGCAGTCATAAAGTGAAGTGATGGGGCTGGATACAACGATTTTATGTAAATTTACTGGCTGGAAAGAATTTTTTCCGTTACTTTGCGCTTCGGCACCGATTAAATCACTTAATTGCTGTAAAATTTTTGGCTGAAGTGATCCATAATTACAGCGGACTAAAATCAAAGAAAATTGACCCATCGCTAGGGTAAGTGCCCGTGCCAAAATTTTTAAAGAACGCTTATTGTATGCGCTTACATAGTCCAGTGGCAGCCGGTCAGTCATGGGGGAAGGATTTTGCAATTCCAAGTAAGAAAACATATTTCCATTAATAACTGCTTCTACAGTTGCGTCTTTATAATCTTTAACAACATCCCCAATCGCTTTGGGAGTGCATTTTAACTCCAGCTTCAAAATCCCTGCATAGGTACGAAGCATCGGGGATTAAAACGCTCCTTAGTCTTCTTTTTTTTGAAAAAAATATGTTTTTGGTCTTTGCAGCCCATTTTGTCTTAGGCTTGCATTTTATCCTTCCTAGGCATGAAAATGCTTCTGTCTGGTGGGGGTTGCCATTTTGCCACTTACAGTATCTATCTGGAAAACGCTTCGCGGGCCCTAGAGAATAGAGAGCAAAACTTCCCCTTGTCAAAGAATAGCCTCTCTACCCATAATCGCTATCTGGCCAAAATGTCAAATTTTTAGTTATTTCAGCCTTGACGTTTATATTTTTTTTTGTTAAATTCTAATAATTTTTTTTATTTCCTCAAGGAAAAAACTTTTTATTGTGTATTTTTTTACAAAAATTAATAATTAGCCAGAAGTTTTTGAGATTTATTACGAAAATTAAGCTAGAATAATTTATCCAAAAACTTATTAGCAAACCAAAGTACACTGGCAGGTAGAAAATAAGACTTTTTGTTAGATGTGACTAACAAAGTAGTGGCTTTTATCCCTTTAAACCCAGCACGGGTTAAATTTTAATAAAATCTTCTTTCTCAAAAAAATAGAGTTCAGAGTTCATTAAAATCCGAAAACCAAACAGCTATGAACTCTGAACACAGCAGCTTTGTAGGCAATTTACAATAAATTAGCTGACTCATAAAGCCGGCGAAGCAAAGCCATAATTTTTTGGCCATATTCCAAATCTGCCGACCAGCGTCCGCTTAACTGCTCCACCAAAGGCGCAATTCCCCGCGTTACAAACCGAAAGCGAGGATCAACAATTTCTTGGACAATGGGCTCGGTAGTGGCATAAGCTTTTAAGTGCTGAATTTGGGCTCTGACACCAATGCGGGCGCTGGGAAAAGAGGCCCCATTGCTGGCAGCGCCGACGCCGCCTAAACTGGCAAAATTGTTTTGGGTGGCTTTGACATCGCCCGGAAAACGCAAAAAGCCGGTTTCTAAACACATTTGACAAAAAGCCATATCGTAATTTACTCCCTCAATGCTGGCTTCTTCGCGGAAAAGTTTCGGCAAGTCAGGAAATTGGGTCAGCGCTGCTTCGTTGTTGGCCTTAAGAAACATCATTAACTGCACTTCTGTGGTGTTGCCATGACTCATAATTCGGTCAAGTTGACCGGCACAAACATTTAAAATTGAGCGCAATTTTACGGTGCGCGAGGGGTTATCCCAGCCTATAGAAATATTGAAATCTCTCAGTTCAATGGCTCGGATAAAGACAATATTTCTGAACGTCAGCCGGCGAATTTGTACCAACTTGGTCACGTTTAAACCAAGGCTGTCTACGAGATCGATAGGGATAAAGGCATTGCCGTTGACGATGATACCTTGTTCGCCGTGAATTTGGTTATTGATATTGATATTGCAATTTGGATAAGTTGTCGGGGTTGGAGTGGGGGTTGGTTGTGGTTGCGGTGTTGGCGTGGGGGTGGGGGAGGGAAGGGCACTTCCTCGTACCCAAGCTGCAAGAGAGTCTGCTATTCCCAAAGCAAAGTCTTTGCGCCGGTTTTGCAATAGATAACGGTCGTCTGGGTTGGTAAGAAAGCCAACTTGCATTACCATTGAGGGCACCACCAGTCCCCGGCAAAACAGTAGGCTGCCGGTGGCGGTGGCGGTATCTGGTTGGACGCCTCGGCTTGGCAGTTGTGGGACTCTTCGCAATAATCCCAGTAAAACGAGTTCGGCGTTGGCTTTGCGTTCATCGTTATTGGCGATGTAATAGACGCTTGCACCCCGCGCTAGGGGGTTGGAAAAGGCATCGGCGTGAATTTCGAGGGCCACATCACCCGGTCTTTGTCGGTCGTTGATCCAGTTGAGGCTTTGTCTGAGGCTGAGTTCGTCGGGGACGGCTAAAACTTCTAGGTTTCTGCCTCGCAATTCTACGGCGACAAGATCGCGCAGTAAGATCATTTCTCTGGCTTCTGTTGTACCGCCGGCTACGGTGCCGGTGTCTATGACTCCTGCTTCAAACCCGCCATGACCGGCGGAAAGAAAAATTCGTCCCATTTTTAAGTGGTTCCTTTGTCAAGCATTTTATCTCAAGCATTTACGATAATCGATTCTGGTCTTGGCTGCCTTAGCCGGTTAGCAAAAAGGCATGAAGCGATTTTAGATAGGGGATTTTTGCTAAAGGGATTTTTGAAAAGGCTATTTTTAATTTTTGAAAAGGCTATTTTAGATTTCGGGGATTAACGCTGACGATTTTAGCGGTGAAACCCTTTAACAGGCTTGTTTGCAGCGGCTTCGGTCTGTAGTAGGATTTTTTTGCGGTTCTGGGGTGAGTATTGCCGGTGGCCGGCCTGCTTTTACGAAGTTTTGTTGCAAAACACAACGGTTTTTATTAAATTCAAAACTTTTGTGTAAAAATTTTCCGCGCCCGCGAGTTTTAGTGTTAAATAAAAACACAAAGAGCAACTGGAAGGGTAAGTTCTTGGTTAGCAAAGTGGTAGATGCAGAAAACCAAGGCTAGGCTCTACAGTAAATTTCAACCTTTCTCAGTTGCTCTCCTTCTTCTCTCACTTCTCCCCGCAGCAGAGTCTCTACCTCTGGCTAACCCTGGCGATAATAAATTTTTATTATCAGCAGGGGGTTGTGATTTTTGTTGAGAATTTCTCGGCTTTACCTATTAGGGCTAGATCAGGGCTTAGATTAATTTTTATGGCTAGTGATGATTTTTTGTCCCGACAACCTCCTTAAGGGAGATAAGTAAATAATGTAAAGCAGATTACATTGCAGACAGGAGACTGGGCGAACTGAAATTATTGTGATAAGCTTATCGATTTAGTTGGCTGTATGTTTAAAAGTTTCACTCGTTACAATTCCCCACAAAACATCATGCGTAAAACAAAAATAATTTGCACTCTTGGCCCGGCTAGTTCCGATTACGAAACCATAAAGGCAATGGTCGAGGCCGGCATGGATGTTGCTAGGCTTAATTTTTCGCACGGTGAATACTCCACCCACGAAAAAAATATTAAAATCTTGCAAGAAGTTTCGGCAGAATTAAACCGGCCCATCGCAATTTTACAAGATTTGCAAGGGCCGAAAATTCGCGTCGGAGAAATGAAAGAGGGTTCGATCTTAGAAGATGGTCAAAAAACGATTATCACTATGAGTGAAGTTTTGGGAACCCCGACAAGATTTAGTTCTTCCTACAAGGGATTGGCGGAGGATGTCCGCGACGGCGATAGCATTTTAATCGATGATGGATTAATTCATATTCACGTCGATAAGGTGGCCGGTTCGGAAATTTTAGGGACAGTGATTCATGGGGGGCAACTAAAAAGTCACAAAGGAATTAATCTGGCTAATTCTTCAATTTCTACGCCGGCTTTAACTCAAAAAGACATTAATGATTTAGAATTTGGTCTAACTCAAGAAATTGACTACGTTGCCCTTTCGTTTGTGAGAGAACCTTCGGATATTAAAGAAGTGAAAGGCTCAATCCGACGCAAAGAAAAAGATACTCATGTTGTTGCCAAAATTGAACGCCACGAAGCCGTAGAAGATTTTGAGCATATTGTCAAAGTCGCCGATGTGATTATGGTAGCGCGGGGAGATTTGGGTGTAGAAATGCCTTTAGATCAGGTGCCGATTATTCAGAAATCGATTATCAAAGATTGCCGGACTCATATCAAGCCGGTAATTACTGCTACTCAAATGTTGGAATCGATGATTAAAAATCCCCGGCCTACTCGTGCAGAAGTTTCTGATATTGCTAATGCAATTATTGATGGAACTGATGCGATCATGCTATCAGGAGAAACCGCCGTTGGTGAGTTTGCTGTTGACGCCGTGAGGACGATGGCTCGCATTGCGGAAACTGTAGAAGCGCAATTAATTTCGTCTTCAACATATCTGGAGGGAGCCGGTGAACACGCCATTTCAAATTCTGTGGGTCATGCGGCTTGCCAACTTGGACAAGATTTAAAAGCTAAGGCAATTATTTGTTTTACTGAGCATGGTTTTACGGCTCGCATTTTATCAAAATACCGCCAGCCTATTCCTGTTATTGCTGTGACTCCATCCGCAGCGGTTCAGCGCCGGTTGGCTCTTTATTGGGGGGTTCAGTCTCTTTTAATTCCCAAGGCTTCTAGCACGGATGAAATGATTGCTTTGGTGGAAAAAGCAGCCTTACAATACGGCTTAGTGGCTAAAAATGATGTGGTGGTTATTACTGCCGGTTTGCCTTTGCCTTTCACCGGCATCACTAATTTAATTAAAGTTCACCGCATTGGCGAAATGGGTGCTGTTTAAAACCACAAACACTGATTACCATTTTGGATTTTTGGTTTGAAACTGAAACTTTTAAAATCCAAAATGGTAAGGCTTTTCTTTTCCTGAACTGTTGGAATATAGCAGTTTTTCCCTGCCTGGGGTACGTTTGTATCCCCCCTTATTAAGGCAGGGTTGTTTCATTATCAAACGAGAAAATTGTCAGAGCCAGGGCGGTTTATATAGTTTGTGCCGGCCAAATTAAAACCTAACCATCTGGCCTTTAATTACGATAGCGAGATAGCAATTAATTTTAGGGAAATCAGAAATGCTATATAGTTTTTGGGCGATAAGATACCCCAGGGGCTTCTAACAACAGGTTTGCTTTGAGAAAGCCGGTTTTTTCCGTCCCCCAGGTAACTAAAAACCGCTAGAAATAAAGTAAAAACCTCAATAAAAAACCTCACTAAATCAGCCCAAACAAAACCGCATTAAAACTGCCTTAAAAAGCCCATTAACCCTTGAAAAAACTACAAGATGCCTAATTATATGACCTAGCAAAAGAAAGACTAGCACTACCGCGAGAAACCGCCCACCCATCTTTAACCATCGCCGCCGCGCAAAGGCGACCCTTTGGGGGAAAAATTCTTCAACTAAGGGCCAAAATTTAACGCTAAAAAATTAAAATTTTCCTTAAAAAATCCCTCAATTGCTAGAGAAGGCAAAACCAACGCATCCATCAAGCACGTTGAAAATACTTCTGTAGAGGAGAGACAACACATCATAGAATTCGCTACCATCAAATAAACACTCCAAAACCACACGACTGTGGCTTTGCTCGCCCAAAAAACGATAAATTTTCTTAAGAACCGACTAGAGTGAGTAAATGAAAAACCCGCGTTCTCACTGGCATCGCTATGGAATGGCTCTCTTAACAGTGACTCTAGCCCTAGTGCTAACCATAGCATTGAAACCCATCCTGCAATACACCCCCACACCCTTCTTCTTTACAGCCGTAATGATCAGCTCGTCCTATGGCGGTTTGGGTCCGGGTTTGTTGGCCACAGGTTTGTCAGGCGTATGCTTGGGGTATTTATTCCAAGACATGGGCTTTGCACCCAGATTAATCGCCCTAAACGACCTTCTGCTGTTAGGAATATTTGTGGGAATCTCCGTTTTCATTAGCGCCATAAACGAGAGCCGCCAGAAAGCGGAAAAAAATCTTCAACAAAGCGAAGAAAACTATCGTTTATTAGTCGAAGCAATCAAAGACTACGCAATTTTGGGCCTTGATATAAACGGCTATATAACCAGTTGGAATCAAGGAGCAGAACTTATCAAAGGCTATAAACCTTACGAAATGATAGGGCAGCATTTTTCCCGATTTTACACCCCAGAAGACATCGCCATAGATAAACCGAATCAACTGTTAGGAAAAGCAACAAAAGAAGGCCGTCTTGAAGAACAAGGCTGGCGAGTCTGCAAAGACGGCAGAAAATTTTGGGCAGATATTGTTATCACCGCCTTGAGAGACAACACCGGCAAACTGCGAGGATATTCAAAAATCACCCGCAACATCACCGCCGCCAAACAATCAGAACAAGAACTCTACGCCACCCTCAAAGAACTAACCGACCTAAAAATAGCCTTAGATGAATCGGCCATTGTCGCTAAAACCGACGCCAAGGGCATCATTAAATACGTTAATAATAAATTTTGTGAAATTTCTCAATATTCCTCAGAAGAACTGCTAGGAAAAACCCATAAAATCATCAACTCCGGCTATCACCCCCCAGAATTTTTTGCCGAACTTTGGCAAACCATAAGCAGCGGAGAAATTTGGCGAGGAGAAATCCAAAACCAAGCCAAAGACGGAACCTATTACTGGGTAGACACAACCATAGTCCCCCTCAAAGACGAACAAGGAAAACCCAAAGAATATTTAGCCATTCGCAGCGACATCACCGAACGAAAAAAAGCCCAAGTCGCCCTCCAAGCCAGCGAAGAACTATTAAAAAAAGTATTAGAAACCTTACCCGTCGGAGTATCTGTAGCTGATCAAGACGGAAAAATAATAATATTCAACCCAGAAGCACAAAAAATCTGGGGAGGCTCCCAATATTTAGATATTTCTGGCTATGGAGAATATAAAGGGTGGTGGTATCAAACCGGCCTGAAAATTCAAGCAGAAGAATGGGGACTGGCGCGCGCCCTACGCAACGGAGAAACCTGTCTGGATGAAATCATCGAAATCGAAGCCTTTGATGGCATCCGTAAAATCATTCGCAACGCAGCCGTGCCCATACGCAACAAGCAGCAAGAAATTGTAGCAGCCATAGCAGTGAATCAAGACATCACCCCCGTAATTAAAGCGCAAAAAGAGCGAGAAATCTTGCTAGAAAGCGAACGAAACGCCCGCAGAGATGCCGAAAGTACCCAAAAACAAATCGCCAACATCTTCAACCGAATTACCGATGGTTTTTTTGCCGTAGACAACGAATGGACACTCATTTATGTTAACCAACAAGTGATTCCTATGTTGGAAAAATACGGCTACACAAACAGCAGAGAAAACCTGCTGGGAAAAACAATGTGGGAAGCATTTCCGGGTACTATCAATACTATTTTTGAAACTCAATATCGGCTCTGCAAAGAACAACAAAATGCCGTACATTTTGAAGCCTGTTATGAACCGCTCAACCTCTGGCTAGACATCCATGCCTACCCAGACGAACAAGGCTTATCAATTTATTTTCAAGACATCACAGCCAGAAAAATTGCAGAAGAAGCCCGCCGCGAAAGCGAAGAAAGATTCCGCAACATGGCAGACAACTCGCCGGTGTTATTGTGGATCACAGACAGTCAAGGAAACTGCACCTTTGTCAACAAATCTTGGCAGAACTTTACCGGTCGCCGCCTCGAACAAGAACTCGGCGACAGATGGGCAGAAAGCCTGCACCCAGACGACCGAGAACTCTGCCTCGATACCTACTCTGTGGCCCTCAAAAACCGCCAAAGCTTCCAGCTAGAATACCGACTGCTACACGCCGATGGTCAATATCGCTGGGTCTTTGACAACGCAACACCCCGCTACACCAGCGACGGCAACTTTGCCGGCCACATTGGCTCTGCTACCGACATCACCGACCGAAAAATTGCCGAAGACGAACTGAAAACCCGCACCCGTACAAGCGCTGCCATTGCCCAACTCGGACAACGAGCCCTCGAAAGCGTCCAGCTTTCTACGCTTATGCAAGAAACCGCCAGTGTCCTCAGAGGCACCCTCAACCTCAAACGCTGCCAAATCCTAGAATTTTCGCCACAAGACGGTCAACTGATCGAGCGGGCCGGTGAAATTGCCTCCGGCTTTACCCCAACCCCCAGTGCAGAAAATTCCCAACCAGGCTCGCAATATACCCTGCACATCAGCGGCGTGAAGGGGCTTTTCGGTTTTATCCGCATCGAAACCCACAGCGACCAAACCCTCTCCAGAGAAGACCTGCATTTTTGCCAATCAGCCGCCAATATCCTCGCCGAAGCCCACAACCGCAAGCACTCAGAAGAGGAACGGGCAAAGCTTTTAGAACGCGAACAAACCGCCCGAAAACAAGCAGAAGCCAGCCAAGAATACTACCGCTTTTTGGCCGAATCGCTGCCCCAAATGGTATGGACAGCTAACCCAGATGGAGAAGTGGATTATTACAGTCAGCGGTGGTTTGATTATCTTGGAGTTCCCCCCTCTCAACTGCTCGAAGACGGATGGGCATCAATGGTGCATCCCGATGACTTGGGCCGGTGTGCTCAAACCTGGACTCAGTGTCTGCAAACCGGCCAAAATTATCAAATTGAAGTTCGCATCAAAAACACCGACGGACAATATCGCTGGTATTTGGGGCAAGCCCTAGCTATGCGAGACAGCGAAGGCAAGATCATTAAATGGTTTGGTACCAACACCGATATCGACGACCGCAAACGCGCCGAAGAAGAACGCGCTAAACTCCTAGAACGCGAACAAACCGCCCGTGCCCTCGCTGAAACGGCCACCGACCGAGTACAGCGCCTCCAAGCTGTCACGGATGCCACGATTACAGCCTTGAACCTTGATGATCTTCTCAACGAATCGCTAACTCGCATTTCCCAAGTGCTGAACACCGATACGGCTGTCATTTTCCTTAGAGAGGGTAACAGCAACACTCTGGTTGTCAAAGCAGCTTTGGGATTAGACACCCAAATTATTGACTCTTTTCGCATTCCTATCGGTGAAGGTATTGCCGGTAGCATAGCCAAGCAGCAAAAGGCGCTGCTGATCTCTGAGAACGCTTACCAAATTGCTCACGGCCAGTTTTTTAAAGACAAACAAATTCAAACCCTTATGGGTGTGCCTTTGCTGTTAGAAAATAAACTCTTGGGAGTGGTTCACGTCGGTAGCCTCCAGGTGCGCGACTTTAGTAGAGATGATATGTATCTGCTGGAATTGGTTGCTGCTCGTCTGGCTTGGGCTATCGACCGCGCCAACCTCTACGAAGCCGAGCAAAAAGCCCGCACCGCCGCCGAAAACGCTAACCGGCTCAAGGATGAGTTTTTAGCGATTGTTTCCCATGAGTTGCGAACTCCCTTAAACTCGATTTTGGGCTGGGCACAAATGCTGCGTATTCGCAAGTTAGATGCTAATACTACGCTCAGAGCCCTCGAAACCATTGAACGCAATGCCAAACAACAAGTTAAAGTTATTGATGATATTTTGGATGTTTCTCGGATTATTCGCGGCAAATTTCGCCTGACTCTTGTGCCGGTGAATTTGGCAGAACTTGTTAGAGATTGTGTGGAAAATTTTTCTGTTTCTGCTACTACTAAAAATATCGATTTGGCCTTGGATATCAATAGCAATATTGCCCAAATTAACGGCGATCCAGACCGCCTGCGGCAAATTATTAGCAATTTGCTATCTAATGCTATTAAGTTTACTCCGGAAAACGGACGAATTGAAGTAAATGTTAGCCAAAATGGTAAACAAGTTCAAGTTTCTGTTTCGGATACCGGCATTGGCATTCATCCTGAGTTTTTACCTCATGTTTTTGAGGGCTTCCGTCAAGCCGATAGTTCTACTACTCGCTCTCACGGCGGTTTGGGTTTGGGCTTAACTATTGTGTATTATTTGGTTGAATTGCACGGCGGTACGGTGGAGGCTTTCAGCGATGGGAAAAATCAAGGCGCTATGTTTATTGTTAAACTGCCTTCTTTGCAAAAAAACAATGTCTCTGCTGAGTCTGTGGCTAACAGTTTTTCGTTTTCTTCCCCAGAAGTTAAAGAGGGCGAACAACTCTCTGGTTTAAATGTTTTGGTTGTTGATGATGATGCCGATACTTGTGAATTAATTGCAACGGTTTTAGAGCAATATGGTGCAGAAGTTAGTGCGGTTTCTTCTGCCGATGAGGCACTTTCCATGCTTGATCGTCGGGTGCCGGATGTGCTTGTCAGTGATATCGGAATGCCAGAAAAAAGCGGTTATGATTTAATCCGCGAAATTCGACACCGCAAGGAAAGTTCTGGGGGTTCCATACCGGCTATTGCTTTGACGGCTTTTGCGCGGGAAGAAGATCGCAAAAAAGCTCATATTGCCGGTTTTCAAATGCACGTCAGTAAGCCGGTGGAACCAGACGAGTTAGCTAAGGCGGTTACTCTTGTTTGCCGTCATATTTTGTCCCGTTGATCAACCTCTCGCTTTTTTCGTTGTCAAAAACAAGCTGCCGGTTAAGTTTCAAACCGGTATCTACATTACAAAAAAAGCGCCGTTGGGGTCGAAAAATTTATATTCTAAGCTCGGATGAGCCGGTGCATATCCAACGCCGGCGGACGAATTTTTGTCTGCATTAATAAATCGTGGACTTGTCCCCGGTGGTGTGTTTGATGGTTAAAAAAATGCGCTATTAATAACGTTACAGGGTCTGTATAAACTTTGCCGGCATTATTGATATAGCGAATCGTTTTTGTGAAAAACTCTTCGGTTAAACCGGCTACAAAGCTTTCTATGCGTTTATCTTCAAGCCGGCGCACGGCCCACAGTTCCTCAAAGTTTTCGTAAAGAATGGCATCCAGGCCGGTGGATGCTACTTCTTGACCTTCAAATCGCCCCATCCAAATTCTATCGCCGACCATAATATGATTCAACGTCCCGTGAATGCTTTTAAAAAAAGCCGGTCGTGGCTGTTTGCGCTCTTCATCGCTTAAAAGCGAGCAAACTTCATAAAGTTTCTCATTCGCTAGGCTGTTGTATCGGGCCAGTAATTGAAAATGCTCCCGCAACATAATCATTGAGCCGTCAAACCTGAAAAAGTTAATGATCAGACATAAATAGCATATTTTTTGATTTTTGTCAAATCAATCAAAGCAAACCTAACAAAAAAGCATTCCTCCCCAAAGCAAGCAGCAAATACCGGCCACAAATACCATTTCTGGAAGCAAAAAAAGACAGTTGTTTAATCGCCACCGGCCAGCAGATTTGCAAAGCCCAAATTCTCATAACAACAAGTAGACAGATCGTAAACTGGCTGCTTTTAAACTGATTTCTCCTGATTTAATTGAGGTTTTTCGGAATCAGGGAGTAGAAAGTTAAGGAACGAAAAACCATGATGAGCATCTACAGTTTCGCTTTTTCTACTCTTTTAGTTATTGGCAGTTCTGTTAGCACCCAACTCGCTAATATTACAGAATCCGAATTTTCTCAAAAAGAAAATAAACAAGTTTTAGTTGCTGGGAAGACAAATAAACAAAAACCATGCCCAAACAAGGCCAAACCCAAGCAAATAGTACATCGTGGCAGTGGAAGAGTTGAACCGGAACCACCAAAAAGCCCCTCAACCACTAGTATAGATTCGCAATTTTACAGCAATCAAATTGATTTATTCTTAGCAGAAAAAAGCGACGCTGATAAAGACCAACCAGGCGGTGATGCTCGCAGAGCGCATCGTGGTAGTGGCCGGCTTGAGGACGAAAAAGATAACAATCAAAATAGTAGCAATTCACAAATCATCGCCGAATCGCCATCACAAGATAACAATAAAGAGGCACACCGGGGCAGTGGACGCTTAGAGGCATAAACAGTTGAGAGAAAACAACGAAATTTACGATTTTTATACAATCGAGCCGGCCTATCGGGTCGGTTTTTGCCTTGGTTTTTGAGGAGCCAGTTGCTGCATTGGCTGTATTTGACAAGGCGTTGAGAGTTGGCGCGTTTTGCCCGCAGCCGCCACAAAAGCGGTGTGGGTTGCTTGAAGCAGCCGTTTTGAGGTTTTTGAGGTAAGGAAGTTTGCAGAGTTTGGTTGTGCTGGCGATTGAGATAGTGGCACAAAAACTGTCTACCGTCACAAGCATTGTTTTTATTGTGTTTACAGTGCAACTACTGAATTGAGGTTAAGCCAAATGTTTTTTACCTGTATGGAAATGAGCTTTGAGATCGAGTCTGAGCCGGTGGAACAAGTGTTTTTCCCGAATATTGAATCTGAGCCGGTGGAAGAAGTATTTTTCCCGAAATTGGCAAAAAATTTGTCTTGGTTTAACCAGGAAATTGGCTGCGAGGATGCCAATGCCGATGTTTTCCAAATTGCTTTTATGATGCGACTCGGTTAAAGCTGGAGTTAGAAAGCGCAACTCTAAAACAATTCTGGGTGAACAAAGGCCGGATGTTGTAAACAAACCACGCAAATGCTTGCTCTGTGCAACCGGCCTGTATCATCTAATTTTCATATCCATTAAGGATAAAACCTCGAATAGCAATAGAGGGGTAAATAGGCTGTCGCGTTCGCTTCTTTGTTGTTGTGGCCGGTGTGGCTAGATCAGGGCTTGAGTGATCTTAGAGAATGCGGATAAAAATCACATTCTTATTGTGTTTGCCATCACCACAAAAGAAACAAATGATCACAAACCGACACAGATGTTCATCACTTGCACATGACTCTTAATGCTCGATACTCTAATGGTAGAGTTCAATACCCCCCCATGACATCCAATAGCTTTATAAATCAAACCGCGATAGCAGAACTTTTTGGCTCAGTTTGGAACACCGGCTACCTTTCCCGTTCTGACCGCCAGCAGTTAGTAGCCGCTTTAATAGACAGCGAAATGAGCGGCGACGAAAAACAATCCGTTAAACGCCTCTTGCACGCTGTCCATCGCGGTTGGGTAAAAATTATGGATTAGGCATTGGTCTATTTCTTTGTAACTTTTTTTCCTTCCGTTGGCTAAATTTAAAATAAAAAGTATCGCTGCGCTAAAGGCAAAATAGTTGCCGGTTCGCAAGTCAGTAATTCCCCGTCCGCTCGCACTTGATAGGTTTCTGGATCAACTTCAATTTGTGGCAAAGCGTCGTTTAACTTCAGATCGCGCTTGTTAATGTGCCGGCATCCCGAAACCGCTACAGCTTTTTTTTGTAAATTTAATTGCTCAGGAATTCCTAAATCTAAACCGGCTTTAGAAACAAACGTTAAAGATGTGGCGTGCAAAGCACCGGCAAAACTACCAAACATCGGACGCATATAAACCGGCTGCGGCGTTGGAATACTTGCATTAGCATCGCCCATCTGTGACCAAGCAATCATTCCGCCTTTAATAACTATCTCTGGTTTGACTCCAAAAAACTCCGGTCGCCACAAACACAAATCTGCTAATTTTCCGGCTTCTACTGACCCCACATACTCAGAAATTCCGTGTGTAATTGCCGGGTTAATCGTGTATTTTGCTACATAACGTTTAACGCGAAAATTATCTGCCGCTGTTGTTTCTTCGCCAGACAAAACACCGCGTTGGATTTTCATTTTGTGGGCCGTTTGCCAAGTCCGAATAATGACTTCTCCGACTCTTCCCATTGCCTGAGAATCGGAAGAAATAATGCTAAATGCGCCTAAGTCGTGCAAAATATCTTCAGCGGCAATGGTTTCGCGGCGGATGCGTGACTCGGCAAAGGCCACATCTTCGGGGATGCTGCGGTCGAGGTGGTGGCACACCATTAGCATATCCAGATGCTCTTCTAAGGTGTTGACGGTGTAAGGTCTGGTGGGGTTTGTGGAAGAGGGTAAAACATTTGCCAAAGAGCAAACTTTGATAATATCGGGCGCGTGTCCGCCACCGGCCCCCTCGGTGTGGTAGGTGTGGATAGTGCGGTTTTTGAAGGCGGCGATGGTGGTTTCTACAAAACCGGCTTCATTTAAGGTGTCTGTGTGAATAGCAACTTGGACGTCATACTCATCGGCCACAGTTAAGCAGGTGTCGATGGTGGCGGGGGTGGTTCCCCAGTCTTCGTGTAGTTTTAAACCAATGGCACCGGCCAATATTTGCTCGGTTAAACCCTGTGGTTGACTGCTATTGCCTTTGCCTAAAAATCCCAGATTGACAGGGAAAGCATCGGCTGCTTGTAGCATTCGATACATATTCCAAGGGCCGGGGGTGCAGGTGGTGGCGTTGGTGCCGGTGGCTGGGCCGGTTCCACCGCCGATCATGGTGGTTATTCCTGATGCAATGGCGGTTTCAATTTGTTGGGGACAAATAAAGTGAATGTGGCTGTCTATTCCGCCGGCGGTTAAGATCATGCCTTCGCCGGCGATGGCTTCGGTGCCGGGGCCGATGATAATATCAACGTTGTCTTGGATGTAGGGATTGCCGGCTTTGCCTATTTTAAATATTTTGCCGTCTTTAATGCCAATATCTGCTTTTATAATTCCCCACCAATCTATTATTAAGGCGTTGGTAATTACGGCATCTACGGCTCCATCGGCGTTAGAAATGGGGGATTGTCCCATGCCATCGCGGATGACTTTTCCGCCACCAAATTTCACTTCTGAGCCGTAGGTTGTTAGGTCTTGTTCAACTTCGATAAAAAGTTCTGTATCTGCTAATCTGACGCGATCTCCTACGGTTGGGCCGTAGGTTTCTGCGTAGGCGCGGCGATCCATTCTGTAGCTCATGTTTTTGGTTGTTGGTTGAATTAATGTAGTTTTTTTTAGGGTTTAGAGGCTTTAGTTTAGGTTAATTTGCCGTTAATTTTGGCGTTGAATCCGTAGATTTCTCGGCTGCCGGTGTAGGGGATGAGTTGTACTTCTTTTTCGTCTCCGGGTTCAAATCTAACGGAGGTGCCGGCGGGGATGTCTAATCGCATTCCGATGGTTTGTTGGCGGTCAAATTCTAGGGCTTCGTTGGCTTCATAAAAGTGATAGTGGGAACCTATTTGTATGGGCCGGTCGCCGGTGTTGGCGACGCGCAACCGCAGGGTAGGTAGTGCGCTGTTGAGTTCAATTTCTCCGGCTGGGGTGATAATTTCGCCTGGGATCATAATATTTGTTAAGGGTTTTTTGTTAAGAGTTAGCGGATTGGGTTATGGACGGTGACGAGTTTTGTGCCGTCGGGAAAGGTGGCTTCGATTTGGACTTCTTTGATCATTTCGGGTATGCCTTCCATGACATCATTTCGGGTTAAAAGGGTGGTGCCGTAGGTCATTAGGTCGGCTACGCTTTGGCCTTCTCTGGCTGCTTCGAGGAGGCCGGCGGATATGTAGGCGACTGCTTCGGGATAGTTTAGTTTTATGCCTTTTTGTTTGCGGCGTTCTGCTACTAGGCCGGCGGTGAAAATAAGCAGTTTATCTTTTTCTTGGGGGGTGAGTTGCATATAGGCTTTTTAGAGTGGGGGTTTGGGTTGGGTTTGGCTGGGTGCCGGTTTCTTTTAAATACAAATTAAATTGGGATTTGATGCAAGACCAATATGCCGGCTGTTATGATATTGCGGTAGTGTGGGGTTTTCGTCAATGGGTTTGTTTATTTTGTTTGGGATAAAACTTTTACAAATTTTTATTAATTTTTTTGTGCTTTTATTGACATAAATAGTTTTTTAAGTTAAAAACCCGCTTGTTTTTTAGAAAGCGGGTTGATGTTAATATTTGCTGATTTTAAAGCAGGTGATGGGCCTTTTTATTAAGCAGCAAGAGCTTGTTTTTCTTCTTTGGCGGCAGATTCGTGTTCGACGCGGAACACATTTGCGTAGAGGTTGGCAATGATTTGTTTGCCTTCTTGTGTTAATCCCAAATAACGCAGTGCATCGGGGATATAGGGGAATACTCCAAACCAATAAAACTTGGCGTAGTTTTTGCGTAGGTCGCCCGGATTTTTATAATTTAAGGCTTTGTTGGCGCCGGTTTCTTCAAATTCGTAAAATAGCGCACTGATTTTTTGCAGGTAACGTGGATCGCTAAGTTGTCCAATGAGATCGGCGGCACGAACTAACCCCGGATAGTTGATTGTATCTTGGTGATCGTCGTCTTTTGGTACGGGGAAACGAGTTAGTTCAATATTACGTTTGATCACTTCTGCATCTATAAGCCGGTGTCCGCCAAATCGTTCGTTAATAAATAGTTTGCCTCTGTCAACATGATAGGGGGTTAAACCGGCATCACTTGAGCCTGGTGCTAGACGATAAAGTTTTCCTTCGATGCCGGTGGCATATAATCCTTGATCGTCTCTATCTTGCCGGCATACGCCTTTGACATATCCTATGTCATGGCATAACAATGAAATCGTAAAATGCAGCCAGTCTTCGCAAGATACACCCCCTTCTCGGATGTGCTTGCCCCGCAATATCTCCTGACCTACGAGGGTCACTAAGATTGTATGCTCGACGTTGTGATAGAGGGCGTCGCTGTTGGCGATATTCTCTAGGGCCATGTTGCCGGCCCAGGCGATAATATCGGCATAATGAGGGTTATATCCGCCGTAGGTGCGGTGGTAGGCATCTTTTAGCTGTTGAACGAAGACGTCAATCAGGAGTTCGGTGGCATTAAACATCGCTAGATCCCCAATCGGAGTTTTACCACTGTATGTAAGACAGTATATATTTATTTTAATAAATTGGTGCGGCTATAAGTACGGGGTCTGACACCTTTGCCAGAATAAAAAAAAAGTTTATTTTTTACATTTCATCTCCTAACTCTAACCATCCGCGCCGCACTGCATATAGCAGCCGGTCTATTAATCGGTAATCTTGGTGGTTGAGTGAATCTGCCAGTAGGGCTGTTTTTATTTGCTGTCTGTGGAGTTTGTTAATTTGGCCGGTTTGCCACACTTCCAAACAAATTTGTGATAGTAAAAATTTGGGCAGGATGTTTGTAGATTGTAGGTTTAGCATAGGTTTTTCTAAAAACGCTTTCAGTTGTTTATATTTTTTATTATGTCTCAATAATCTGCCAAGGGTTGTGATTTAATCTTGGGGTTTTTGTGATCCTTGTCTCTAAAGGTTGGTGAATTTTTCGGAATTTTTTAGTGATTTAAGTAGGGCTATGTCTGTGATAGAGACAATCCGGGCGGGTGATGTGTGTCACAGACTCCTTGTTTGGCCGGTGAGAAAATGATTGAGCCGATAAGAGCTTGTGGTAGTGGCCTTATAAGGCTGATTAAGATTCAAAAATAGAATAATTTATATGCTGATTTTAACTCGAAAAATGCCGCCAAATTCTTCGCTGAGTGCCAATTTAATAATTTCTCTAACGGCGGTGGAACGAACAAAAACCCGCCACCGGCACCAAACTCCTTTTGGCTCGATTATGATTCAACTTCCACGCGGGACTGTGTTACAAAATGGCGATTTATTGCAAACGGAGGCGGGGGATTATACTGTTCAAATTGTAGCGGAACCAGAGCCGGTTTTAACTGTAACTGCAAAAAGTTTTTTAGATTTGTTGAGAGCAGCTTATCACCTGGGAAACAGGCATATACCTTTAGAAATTACTGCCAGTTATCTGCGTTTATCTCCTGATCCGGTTTTGCAATCAATGCTGGAACATTTGGGGCTGGAAGTATGCCCAGAAATCGCACCGTTTGAGCCAGAAGGGGGTGCTTACGATCATCATTAAAAATAAATTGGTTTGGTGGGCTGCATAAATTTTGATACGGTTTTGTTAATAAGTTATGACAACAACACCCGACCAGTTTTCAATCTGCAAAACCCCCAATTATTTCTTGTTAGATGTAGTTGGGCTGCTCGCTTTTTCTAAGAGGGCGATTGAGGGTTACTAGGAAAGGATACCTATGCGCTAAATCCTGGCGTTGGACAGCGCTACTACTTACTTGCACCGGCAGGGTAAAACAGTTTACAATCGAAAGTCTTAAATCTCAAATCTAAAATCCTTATGAGTGGTTTTCGGGTAGGAATTGCCGGCCCTGTTGGCTCAGGAAAAACAGCTTTGGTGGATGCCTTGTGTAAAGCGCTGCGCGATCAGTATAACATTGCTGTGGTCACAAATGATATTTATACTCAAGAAGATGCACAGTTTTTAGTGCGTTCTCAAGCGCTGGAACGTGAGCGAATTGTTGGGGTAGAAACGGGGGGTTGTCCTCATACGGCAATTCGGGAAGATGCCTCAATTAATTTGGTGGCAATTGAGCAGTTAGAAAGGCAATTTACGGAGCTAAATTTGTTATTTGTAGAAAGCGGTGGCGATAATTTGGCATCTACTTTTAGCCCGGAATTGGTGGATTTGACTATTTATGTGATTGATGTAGCTGCCGGTGATAAAATTCCCCGCAAAGGTGGGCCTGGTATTACGAAATCTGATTTGTTGGTGATTAATAAAATTGATTTAGCGCCCTATGTTGGGGCTTCTTTGGAAGTTATGGAACGAGATGCAAAAAAAATGCGTGGTGAAAAACCTTTTGTGTTTACAAATTTAAAAACTCGTGAAGGGTTGCCGGTGGTGATAGATTTTATTCGCTGGCATTTAGGAGATGTGGAATTGGAGACGGCAAATGATGAAGAATAAAGTATTAACCATTAATTAAATATGTGGGATTGTATCATAGATTACAATATTGGGTTCAATGATAAGATTAATATCACAATCGCATGAAATATGAAGTAGGGAAAAAAAGTATGGCAGGAAGATTTGGTCGGCGCAAGTTTCTTTTCTATGGATCTGCGGCGTTGGGGAGTAGCATTTTTTTAAAAGCTTGTAACCAAACGGCACAGCAAGCCAATAACACAACTACGCCAGGATCTTCAGCGGCAGGCACAAGCAGCCCCTCTGCCGCCAGTGGAGATACTATAAAAGTAGGAATTTTACACTCTCTGTCTGGCACGATGTCGATTAGTGAAAAAAGCGTTGTCGATGCCGAAATGCTGGCAATTGATGAAATTAATAAAGCCGGTGGGGTTTTAGGAAAGCAAATTCAAGCCATTGTCGAAGATGGTGCTTCTGAGTGGCCGACTTTTGCAGAAAAAGCCAGAAAATTAATCGATCAAGATAAAGTTGTTACCGTTTTTGGCTGCTGGACTTCTGCTTCTCGTAAAGCAGTTTTGCCGGTTTTTGAGCAAAAAAATCATCAGCTTTGGTATCCGGTACAATACGAGGGTCAAGAATGCTCTAAAAATGTTTTCTACACCGGCGCCGCACCAAACCAACAAATCGAGCCGGCGGTAGATTGGCTATTAGAAAATAAGGGCAAAGAATTTTTCTTAGTTGGTTCCGATTACGTTTTTCCCCGTACAGCTAATACCATTATTAAAGCCCAACTTGAAGCCAAAGGCGGCAAAACTGTCGGCGAAGATTATTTAGCTTTGGGTAGTACAGAAGTTACAGCACTGATCAGCAAAATTAAAGAAGCTTTGCCCAATGGCGGAGTTATTTTTAATACCCTGAATGGTGATAGTAATGTGGCATTTTTTAAACAAATGCAAGGTGCCGGTTTGGGCCCAGATAAATATCCCACAATGTCTGTGAGTATTGCCGAAGAAGAAGTTAAAGCTATTGGCGTAGAATACCTCAAAGGTCATTATGCAGCCTGGAATTATTTTATGACCGTAGACTCTCCAGCTAATAAAAAATTCGTTGATGGGTTTAAAGAAAAATACGGCAAAGATCGGGTAACTAATGACCCTATGGAAGCCGCTTATATCATGGTGTATTTGTGGAAACAAGCGGTAGAAAAAGCCAAAACAGCGGACGATTTAGAAAAAGTCCGGGCCGCTGCTTTAGGTCAAACATTTGATGCCCCAGGCGGTAATGTTACTCTCGAAAATAACCATCATTTAGCAAAAATTGTTCGTCTGGGACAAGTTCGAGATGATGGCTTATTTGAGATTGTTTATTCGACTCCAAAAGCTGTTTCTCCGCTTCCCTGGAATCAATTTGTTAAGGATACAAAAGGCTTTTCTTGTGATTGGTCTGATCCGGCCAAAGGTGGCAAGTTTAAGAGCGCTTAAAAGCGGAAGGGCCGGCACGGGGGCCGGCCCCTACAGAAATTAATTTAAAATTACGGCGAGGGAGGCTAAATTGATTCAAATTGTAGACGGGTTATTTAACGGAATTAGTATCGGCGCAGTTCTGCTTATTGCAGCCCTTGGGTTGGCGATTATTTTTGGCTTAATGGGCGTTATTAATATGGCTCATGGTGAATTAATGATGCTAGGAGCCTACACAACTTTTGTGGTGCAAAATGGTTTCAAAATGCTGGGCGGCCAGTGGTTTGAAATCTATATCTTTTTTGCCTTAATAGCCGCGTTTATTGTGGCAGGAATCGCCGGCTTTATCCTAGAAAAAGGAGTGATACGTTATCTCTATGGCCGGCCTCTGGAAACTCTCCTGGCAACTTGGGGGGTAAGTTTAATTTTGCAGCAATTTGCCCGCAGTGTGAGTTGGATGTTGGTGATAGGAATTTCTATATTTTGCCTGCTATTTTTTGGGGCAATGGCAGTCATTTCGCGCCGCAATGATTGGGAGAAAATTCGTAACTGGGCAATCGGTTTAATGTTACCTCTTTCTTTAGGAATTGCTTTAGCAACCGGCGCATTTTTAGGACAAACTTATGGTTTAGCAGCCACTAAACCTTGGTTTGGCGCTCAAAACGTCGATGTCACGGCACCGAGTTGGTTACGCGGCGGCTTCCCAATTGGCAATTTCCAACTGCCTTATGCCCGACTTTTTATTATTGCCTTGACTATTCTATGTATGGCAGCAATTTACTTGTTTTTAAATCGTTCAACATGGGGGTTAAAAATTCGCTCTGTCACCCAAAATCGCCAGATGAGTGCCTGTTTAGGAATCCCGACCGAAAAAGTTGATGCCCTGACATTTGCCCTGGGTTCTGGGTTAGCTGGAGTGGCCGGTTGTGCAATTAGTTTATTGGGTTCTGTGGGGCCAAACACCGGCCAAAATTATATCGTTGATGCCTTCATGGTTGTGGTGGTTGGAGGTGTCGGTAAATTGATAGGAACAGTTGTAGCAGCCTTGGCAATTGGTACAGCCAATTATTTAATCGGTGCAGGGGTGGTAGCAAGTTTATTAAAACCCGTACCTTTGCTGGGAGATTTGTTTAGCTATTTTGCAACAATTAGTATGGCAAAAGTTATGGTTTTTGCCCTCATTATTGCCTTTTTGCAAGTACGACCGGCAGGAATGTTTCCGCAAAAAGGCCGCACCGTTGATGCGTAGCGTACCAGGGTGGCAAAAGCATACAGGAGAAATAAAAAATGCACAAATCTGAAAACAAGCAAAAACTAATCACTGAGGCAGGAATTGTTGCTGCTATTGCCTTAATTTTAATCTTTGTAATGCCGGCCTTCTTGCCAGAATTCCGCCTCAGTTTATTAGGCCGATTTTTATCTTTGGCAATTGTGGCTCTAGGAATTGATTTAATTTGGGGTTATACGGGGATGTTGAGTTTGGGGCATGGCGTTTTATTTGCCTTGGGTGGATATGCCTTAGCCATGCACTTAAAATTACAAATTCCCCCCGATGCAAGTATTCAACTGCCAGAATTTATGACGCTTTATGGCGTAACAGAATTGCCGGCTATTTGGCAACCGTTTCGCTCCTTTGGATTTTCCTTAGTGGCGTTGATTTTGATACCGGCAATTTTGGGGGCGCTGTTGGGTTATTTAGTATTTCGTAACCGAATTCGCGGCGTTTATTTTTCGATTTTGACTCAGGCAGCCACAATTGTTTTCTTTAACTTTTTTAACGGTCAGCAACAGTTAATTAATGGCACTAATGGGTTAACTGATTTTCAAACAATTTTGGGAATGCCGGTCAATTCAGCCCCAACTCAATTTGGGATTTATTGCGTGACAATTTTGTGTTTAGCTGCTGCTTATGCCCTTTGCCGGTGGCTGACAAGTGGCAGGTTTGGACGCTTATTAATTGCCATTCGAGATGATGAAAGTAGGGTGCGTTTTTCGGGTTATGATCCTACAGGTTATAAGGTCGTAGTTTTTGCAATTTCTGCTGCCCTTGCCGGTGTTGCCGGTGCATTATTTACCCTCCAAAGTGGCATCATTTCACCGAAAGCAATGGATATAGCTTTTTCGATAGAAATGGTAATTTGGGTTGCCGTTGGCGGACGAGCAAGTTTAGTCGGTGCAGTTTTGGGAGCCCTCGTCGTTAATTTTGCAAAAAGTCTTCTCAGCGAACAATTCCCCGAAGTTTGGTTATTTTTTCAAGGCGCCTTGTTTTTAATTGTGGTGATGGTATTGCCGAATGGTTTAGTCGGCTGGTTCCGTCAACAAGGCATGGATACCTTTCGCGCGGTGTTTGGAAAGCGCCCCTCCGTCGCCACTTACCCCAGTTTGGAGTTAGATACAGAAGTTCAAAGAGAGCGCGACGACTTAGGAGGATAAGTTATAAAGTGAGCAACTAAGTGATATCGTGCTAGTTGCGGAATAAAGTGTATATAGGCAGCTACCGGCCCATAGCCTCTCTGGCCGGCATCCTCCGATCCTCCCCACAAAAACTTCAACTCCACCCCAAACTATGAGCAGCAAAATATTAGAAATTGACGATTTAACTGTTAGTTTTGACGGATTTAAAGCCCTGAAAAATTTAACTTTCAGCATGGATACCGGCGAATTACGAGTTATTATTGGCCCCAATGGTGCCGGTAAAACAACTTTTTTAGATTCCATCACCGGCAAAGTTAAACCCACCCAGGGAGAAGTGCGTTTTAAAGGGCGAAATATCCGCTCCTATTCCGAACATGAAATTGCCCGATTGGGCGTAGGGCGCAAATTTCAAACACCGCGAGTTTATCTAAATTTAACCGTTAGAGAAAATTTAGAAATTTCTTGCAATCCCAATAAAAATGTCCTAGCTACCTTATTTGGTCGCCCTTCCATTTATGAGAAAAAAACCATAGCTGGACTATTAGAAACCATTGGCTTAGTTGCCAAAGCCGATATTTCCGCCGGCTTGCTTTCTCATGGCGAAAAACAATGGTTAGAAATTGGAATGTTAGTAGCGCAATCCCCCGATTTATTGTTAGTAGATGAGCCGGTGGCTGGCTTAACCGATGAAGAAACCGAATTAACCGGCAACTTATTAATTTCCCTCGCAGAAAGCCATTCAATTATAGTCATTGAGCATGACATGGAATTTGTGCGTCAAATTGCCCGCCAAGTCACAGTTTTACACGAAGGAACTGTTTTATGCGAAGGTACAATTCAAGAAGTACAAAACGACCCCCGCGTTATCGAAGTCTATTTAGGGCAAGAAACAGAACATTAATACACAAATACATCCCACAACATTCATCCGCATTCATCTGCGTTCATCTGCGTTCATCTGCGTTTATCTGCGGTTAAAAAGCTCTATAGTGGGGGTATTTTTATAACCGCCGATGAACGCATATAAACGCAAATAGGTTATTTCTTGAGTATAAAATTTGGTATGACAAATAACTACTTATAAACCTTTCCATCCGGTAAAATAGCCCCTTGCAAATTAGCCCCAGCCAAAATAGCACTGCTTAATTCAGCGCGAGCAAGATTCGCCTTTGTTAAATTAGCACCCGTTAAATCAGCCCTTGCTAAATAAGCATCCGTTAACTCAGCATTGGATAAATTTGCATGGCGCAAATTCACTCTGCTTAAATCAGAATTCGTTAACTTAGCACTCTGCAAATTTGCCCGGTTTAAATTAACTTCACTCAAATTTGCATCAGAAATAAGCGCCCCCTGCAAAACTGCATTGCTTAAATCCGCCGCCGGCAACTTTGCCCGCGTTAAATTTGCCCCCATTAAATTAGCAAACCGCATATTTGCCCCCGCTAAATTAGCTTCTGCCAAAAAACCGCGAACTATATTTGCCTCGCTTAAATTAACATTACTCATCTCTGCATTCCGCAGCGTTACATCCGCTAAATTCGCGCCACTTAGGTTAACTTTTGTCAAATTCGCCCCCGTTAAATTCGTTCCCCGTAAGTCAGCTTTCCGCAAACAAGCGCCGCGTAAATTTGCAGTATAAAGTCGTTTTTCCTCGCGTAAATTTGCCCCCACCAAACAAGCACCGGTTAAATTTGCCCCCCGTAAATCTGCCCCCCGCAAATCTACTTCAATTAAATTAGCATCCATTAAATTTGCCAACGTAAAATTTACCAAACTTAAATTTGCCCCTTGTAAACTTGCACCGTGTAAGTCTGCATCGTGTAAATTAGCCCGACTCAAATTTGCCTGATTTAAATTAGCGCCGCTCAATTTTGTAGCTATCAGATTTGCTTTCATTAAATTGGCGCGATTAAGGTATGCAAACATCAAATTTGCTCCTTGAAGGTCTGCTTCTGCTAAAATAATTCCAATTAAGTCAGCACTTACTAAATTTACGCCCACTAAAGAAGCACCTTTAAAATTTTTTATTCCATCTGCATATTTCAGCAAAAGTTCCGTAACGTTCATCAATCCCTCAAGTTAAAAATAAATTGTTTTCACGAAGTGGTCAACTGACAAGTTTCATCCTCATCGTCATCATCCTCTCCCACCCAATTAGTCGCCTGGTTGTTGCTACTATTTGGTTGAGATGCCGAGGATTCCGTTTCTTTCAAGTCCTCCTCTTTCACCTCCGTATAGTAACCTCGCAGCGCCATAAAAATCGTCTCAGCCGCTTGGATATTTTCCGAAGAACTTGGCAGGCTTTTGGCAGTCTTATCCAGCTTATTTTTAAGCTGAGGCAACGTCGGACAAGCGCGGTATAACCTAATAATTAAATCATCGATTTCGTGCCGTTTTAGTAAAGATAATTCATCCTCCGTATAGCGGAATTGATGATATAATGTTGAAAAAATAAGAATTTTAGCTCTTAAAGGATTTGTATAACGCAAAATATCTAGTTTGATGTCAAACAAATCATTTTTATCTTTGGGGAAACTAGAAATTTTGGGAGGAATAGAGGCCGGCTTTGGCACACCATCTTGAGACACTGTAGGCGATTGATTAGCAGTCACAGCCTCCGTAAAAACCGGCCCTACCAAACTCAAAATCGTATTAGAAATACCAACATATTCGGCTTTTTTATTCAACGTGCCGGCGGCGCGATACAAAACTTCCCTCAAACTTTCTCGCGTTCTATTAGCCGAAATTAATTCCTGAAAAACTCCTGAAAAATTTAATTCTTCCAGCTTATTTATATCCTGTATCCAAACTTTTTTTGCCGCCAAAAAAATTATTTTTTTAATGCGAACCGACTCAGGATGCTGCTGTAAATTATTAACAACTTGGTTGATAATAGAGGGGCTTTCCATTGGTGTATTTTGGTTCAAAGCATCGGCTATTTAGGAGGCCAAAATATAGTAGCAGGCAGTTTGCCCAAACTCAAGTAATTTTCTCCCCAAACAAAATAGCCGGTTTATTTATAACGTTTTTCAGTGATCTTGGTACAGTTTGGGAGTTCTTTAAACCCTTCTCTATAAAAACCGGGTTTTGGCCGTACCCAGTTCTATGAAAACCGCCATAGAAGGATGTTGATATTATACCCATTTAGCGCCATAATCTACTAAAGTCAACAAAAAATCTCCTTTCAAAAAGCCAAAATGATACCAGCCAACCCAGTCTTTAGTCCCACAGAACCCTCCTTGCCAACCCAAACCATGCTGAAAGTATCGGGGTTAAACGTTTACTACGGCGAAAGTCACATTCTGCGAGATGTCGATTTAAGCGTACCCAGAGGAAAAATGGTGTGTTTGATCGGACGCAACGGAGTCGGCAAAACCACCCTTTTAAAAACCATCATGGGCTTACTCAAACCCCGCAGCGGCACCCTCACCTTTGCCGATCAAAACCTCAACACATTACCCACCGACAAAAGAGCAAGATTAGGATTAGGATACGTCCCCCAAGGAAGAGAAGTAATACCCCGATTAACCGTCAAAGAAAACTTATTACTCGGTTTAGAAGCCCGTCCCCAAACTGTCAAAAATCCCACGATTCCTGATGAAATATTCGAGTTATTCCCCGTCTTAAAAACCATGCTTTCCCGCATGGGAGGCGACCTCAGCGGCGGTCAACAACAACAACTAGCCATCGCCCGCGCCCTGATGGGAAAACCCCAACTTTTGCTATTAGACGAACCCACCGAAGGCATCCAACCCTCAATTATTTTAGAAATAGAAAATGCAGTCCGCCGCATCATTGAAACCACCGGCATCTCAGTCTTATTAGTTGAACAACACCTGCATTTTGTCCGCCAAGCCGACTGGTATTATGCCATGCAAAAAGGCGGAATTGTTGCCTCTGGAAACACCAGCGAACTCTCCCAAGAAGTCATCCAAAGATTTTTGGCAGTATAAAAAAATCACCTTCAAACCTCCATACCTTATCAGTGTCCTCCACCTCTTATCAAACCCAATCAAACTCATGGCATGGCAAAATTAACCTCATCTATGCCAACCAAAACAACACCACAAAAATCACCCACAACCACACCCAAGCCCCCCTAAAAATTCAACAGCCCTTTTATCCCGAAGGCACAGAAATTTGTCACAGCGTTATCCTCCACACAGCCGGCGGTATCGTTGGCGGCGATCAACTTTCCTATAACATCCATCTGCAACCAAACTCCCGCGCCCTCATCACCACTACCAGCGCCAGCAAAATCTATCGTAGCCCCGAAAAAACCGCCCAGCAAACCATCAACATAAAACTCGATAGCGACGCACATTTAGAATGGCTACCCCAAGAAACAATCATCTTTAAAAACGCCAAATTTCGCCAAGACATCAAAATAGAACTCCAGCCAAAATCAACCCTCCTCCTATGGGAAATTAACCGCTTTGGACGCACAGCCAGCGGCGAAACCTTCACCACCGGCCACTGGCGTTCAAACATCGAAATTTGGCAACAAAATCACCCAATTTGGATCGACCGGCAACAACTCATCGGCAGCCCCCAAACCATCAACAGCCAACACACCCTAGCCGGTTTTCCCCTCACCGCCACCCTCACCTATATAGGCAACCCAATCTCAACAGAAACCCTCCAAAAAATTCGCCAACTCAGCCAACACAACCCCGATCAAACCCAAACCGGCACCACCCGCCTCAGCAACGGCTTAATCTGCCGGTATCGCGGCCACTCCACCCCAGAAGCAAGAACCTGGTTGATCAACATCTGGGACATCCTGCGACAAACCTACCAAAACCGGCCCAGTTGTCCGCCGCGAGTTTGGCCGGTGTAATTGCCATCTTGGAAAAAACCTGCTCCCCTATACTTGACAACTTTTTTGCTCTCACTTAGTATGAAAAGAAAAAGGCAAAACAGGCTGGCAACCAACCGGCCCGCCAAAACACCAAAAAGCAGCCGGTAAACCGCCTCACTTCTCACTTAAAAATATAAAGAGAGAGGCCACAAAAGCCGGCGGCACTCCTGCCTAATTGATCCAACCCAAACAGTGACACCCCCTCGTCACACATCACAAACCAGCACTACCGGTGCCGGTCAATAATATCTCCCAAGCGTTCCATCGCCTACCCCCCTGCAACATCTCCCAGAGAGGGGAACTCACACCTATTGGAAAAACCAAGTCACACAATATAATAGAAAATGAATATTTCGTAAAAGAGAGACCACAGCCTTGATTCTTCAAATTCCCGTAGACTACCTACAAAGCGTAACCAGCGAACGCGGCGTATCCGACGCCGAACTAGAAGCCCTACTCATGGCCCTAGACGGACAATCCACCGCCGAAATAGCCGGCCAACTTGGCATCAGCAACATCGCAGTTCGCAAACGCCTCGGCGAAGTGTACAGAAAATTTAACATCATCGGCAGAGGCCCAGGCAAACTCGCCGAACTGCGGCACATCGTCCTATCCATGTATCAAGGCGGGCCCACCCAAGCCGTCTTTAACCCCCCCGAAAGAACCACCACAGCAGCCCCCCTCAGCAGCCCCCCCCGCCGCAAAGACCTAACCGAAGCCCCCGACGTCTCCAACTTCTACGGACGCAGCCAAGAACTCAAAGAACTCGATCAATGGGTTTTGCAAGATAGCTGCCGGTTAGTCGGAGTCCTTGGACTTGGAGGCACCGGCAAAACCACCCTCTCCGTACAACTCGCCAAACGCAGCGAAGACGAATTTGATTACGTCATCTGGCGCAGTTTGCGAAACGCCCCCCCCATCCAAGACCTCCTTACCCAACTCCTCCAAACCTTCTCCAACCAGAAAAAACTCGACATCCCACCCGACCTCAACAGCCGCATTTCTCGACTCATCGAATACCTCCGCAAAAACGACAGCCTCATCGTCTTTGATGACTTTGAAAGCATCCTCAAAAGCGAAGAACTGGCCGGTCAATACCGCAAAGAATACGAAGGCTACCGCGAACTACTCAAACGCATCGCCGAAGCCAACCACAACAGTTGCCTAATGCTCATCTCCAGCGAAAAACCCGCAGACCTCGCCCTACTCCAAAGCGACAAAGTACGCACCCTCACCCTCAGCGGTTCCGAAGAAGTTTGCCGAGAAATCCTCAAAGAAAAAAACTTCACCGGCGAAAAAGCATGGCCCACCCTTATTGATCGCTACGGCGCAAACCCCCTCGCCATCAAAATCATCTCCGCCACCATCACCGAAGTCTTTCAAGGCCACGTTACCGAATTTACCAAAGACACAACCTCCTACTTTGCAGACAGCCTCAACGACCTACTCGGTGCCCAATTTGGACGCCTCAGTGAGTCAGAAACCGAAATCATGTACTGGCTTGCCCTCGAAGGCGAACCCATGTCCCTCGCCACCTTCCGCGACGAACTCGTACTCCCAATCTCCCAATCCGAACTCCTCAAAACCCTCGCATCCCTCGACCGGCGCAGCCTCATCGAAAAAACTTCTCTTAGCGGCGAAACCCTCTTTAGCCTCCAGCCCCTGATTATGAAATACATTCGCGGGCGATTCATCGAACAAGTTTGCGAAGAAATCCGCGAACTCGTCAAAACCCAAAAACTCGACAACCTCCAACTACTGCGTACCCACGACATCACCCAAGGAGTCGAAGTCAAACCAAAAAACATCCCCCCCATCCTCAAAGCCATCAAAGACAAACTCCTCCAATCCAAAATGTTTAGCAACCCAACCTCCGTAGAAGAACCCCTAAACATCCTCACTCAAATAGTCGGCAAACTTGACGGCAAATCCCGTCTCGAAATCCAATATGCCGAGGACAACCTCAACACTTTAATCACCGTACTCAAGGAAGACCTAAACTCGTGATTTACTGCATCAACCCCAAATGCTCTAATCGAGAAAACCCAAACGACTTGGATGCCTGTCACCACTGCGGTTCCAGCCTACTCATTAACGACCGCTACCGCGTTGTTAAACCGTTGCGACCCCTTAACCCAACGTATCCAACCGATATTTACGAGGTCAAAGATTGGGGCGGGGTTGATGAAGACTGGGGAGCGATCAAAGTCCTGAAAGTTTTAAAATACAACAACAACTCAGACTTAGTTCGTCACTTTCAACAAGAAGCCCGCGTCCTCATGTTCCTCCGCGATTCGGGCTTCCCCAGCGTTCAACCAGAGGGCTACTTTACCTTTTCTCCCAAAAAAACTACTCAAAAACTCCATTGTTTAGTAATGGAGAAAATCGAAGGAGAAAACCTAACCACCTGGCTGCAAGAAAACGGCCCCATAAACTTAGAAAACGCCCTCGAATGGCTCAAAGAACTCACCCAACTTATTGACAAACTCCACGAACAAAACCTCGCCCACCGAGACATCAAACCCTCTAACATTGTTGTCCGTCCCAATGGCAATTTAAGCATCATCGATTTTGGCATCGCCGGTGTCGATAATTGGGGCGAAACTTGCGTCGGCACCACCGGCTATGCACCCAGCGAACAAATCATTGGTAAAGCCGTTTTACGATCAGATTTTTTTGCCTTGGGACGTACTTTTGTTGAATTAATCACCGGCCTTTCTCCGATGGATTTTCCCAGCGATGAAAAAACCGGCAAAATTTTTTGGCGAGAAAAAGCTAAAACTTTAAATTTCAAACAACCAGCAGATTTATTATTTGCCGGTTTACTTGATGACTTAATGCAGCCGGCCTACGAAAAACGCCCCCGCAATACTCGCGCCATCCTCAAACGCATCCAAGTCATCGAAAAAGCCCTCGAAAATCCTGTTAAATTTCGTTATCAAAAACTAGCCATAACTGCCGGGTTAATTGTCGCCGGCATCATCTCTATACCGTTTGTCTTTCCTACATTAAATGACTTATTTCGCCGCATCGGCACCGACAAATATCTTGAAGGCGATCTTCAAGGCGCTAAAATTTACTACAGTTTAGCAGAAAAAATAAACCCCAATTTTGGCCCAAATTTATATAGCATTGGGCTTATTTGCGAAGATCAAAAAAACCTAGAATGCGCTCGCAATAAATACCTGGCTGCAAGTAAATCTGACGAGCAACATTCAGCAGCATCAGCCATCAGTAACCTCAGCCGCATTGAAATTTTAAACAGAAACATTGACACAGCAATTAACTTACTCACACCTAATTTAGAGCGTTCCAACCACCCCAGAATTAAAGCCGCCTTATACAAAAATCTGGGTTGGGCAGAATATGCCAAAGGCAACTCTAGCCAAGCAGAAACCCACCTGCAAAAAGCCATAAAATTAAAAGACGAAAACCCCGAATATAAAAACTGGTCAGCCCCCCATTGTTTACTGGCAAAAGTTTTAGAAGAACAAGGCAAAAAACCAGCCGCTCTCTTACAATGGGATTACTGTTTAAAATACGCCCATCTCCCAAACAGAATCGAAGAACAAACCTGGCGAGTAGAAGCCTACCAACGCTTAAATAAATCAGCAAAACAAAAATAGACCCAGAAGTGGGAAAAACACCCTTGTGGAATACTTTTTTCCCAAGGGTATAAGTTTCTTTAAACCCAACCGGCCACAAACCTCATCTCATTCTCATTTTCTGGCTCATCTTCTTCTGGTATTTCAAAAACCTCTAATTTTTCCTCCTCCTCTATCGGCTCAACTATACCAGCCTCCAAACCAGTTGGCGTTAAAATTTGCTCCCCGCTAAACCCCGCCTGGTTTGGCTTTCTGTTATTTTCTGACCCTGAACCGTTAACCCAAAAATCTAGCCGGTCGTACCTTTTCCACCAACTCAGTTGAGATTTTGGCTTTTTCAGCGCAACTCTTCTCACCGGCCCTTTCCCTAAACGCAACAAACCTGATACTTGAGTTCTCATATCACACCCTCCATTTTGTTTAACTCACACACTAAAGTTGGCCCAGACTAGATTCAAGAAGCTAAACGCAAGCGAGAATTTTGTGAGATTCTCCCACACTTTCCTATAGCAGCAGAGAAACAGCGAATATCGATTTTTCTCTGCCCAGAAGATTTTAAAGATGCCACTGGAGCGCTTTGTCGAACTTTGCACCCTTGTTGCCCCACTGAATGTAGTAGACATCTGTATTTACTTTGCTACCTCAATTTATTCTCACTAAAGCTTGACTTATATAATAAAGCAAAAAATCAATCTTTAGTTAAAATATATAAAAATTTATACTGAGTTTTTTAGTATATTCATATAACCCTCAGACCCCTACCTCCAGACAAATACAGAAACGACTGCGAACCGGCGGCAGAACCCCAACAGCAAATCTTATGGAATAAGGTATCAAACGCTACATAAGACTCAGGGTAAGCGGTGGTAGTACAATGAGCGTGCTAGTTATCTGCTAAACCCATAAACATAAGGAGTCATCCCCTTGAAAAAGGTAGAAGCGATTATCCGCCCCTTTAAATTAGACGAAGTGAAAATCGCTCTCGTCAACGCCGGCATCGTTGGCATGACGGTTTCGGAAGTCAGAGGTTTTGGCCGGCAAAAAGGCCAAACTGAACGCTATCGTGGTTCAGAGTACACCGTCGAATTTCTGCAAAAACTAAAAGTCGAAATCGTTATCAACGACGATCAAGTGGACATGGTTGTAGACAAAATCATCGCCGCCTCCCGCACCGGCGAAATTGGCGACGGTAAAATCTTCATCTCCCCCGTCGAGCAAATCATCCGCATCCGCACCGGCGAAAAGAACCTCGAAGCCATCTAGGGATTTTAGATTTTAGATTAGATTTTTGGAGGGTGGGCAAAGCCCACCTAACAAGATTTTAGATTTTCTTGCGGAATTGCCCCAACGAGTAAGCCTATCGAAAATCTAAAATCCCAAATCTAAAATCCTAAATCTAAAATCGATAGCTGCGGGATTAAAGCCTCAAACGCCTTACCGCGATGGCTAAACTGGCGCTTTAACTGCGGTGTCATTTCCGCAAAGGTTAATTGCTGTTGAGGAACATAAAAAATCGGGTCATAACCAAAACCACCACTCCCCCTGGAGTTGTGCAAAATCTCACCCCGACAAACTCCTTCCAAACACAGCGCTATCGAACCATCGGGACGCGCCACAGCCACAGCACAGACAAACTCAGCCTGCCGGTTCGTCTCCTCACCCAACTCCCGCAGCAGCCGAGAAATTCTTTCGGCATCGCTTTGGCCATAGCGTGCCGAATACACCCCCGGTGCCCCACCAAGGGCATCCACCGCTAAACCCGAATCATCGGCAATAGCCCACTGATTTGTGGCTTTAGCAACCTCGGCAGCCTTCAAACAAGCATTTTCAATAAACGTCGTGCCGGTTTCCTCCACGTCTAACTCATCCGGCTTCAAGCGCAACTCAAAACCCAAATCGGCTAAATAAGCCTGCATTTCCTTTAACTTGCCTGGGTTGCCGGTGGCAACAACTAATAATTTAGTCATTTGTCCTTTGTCCATAGTCATTAGTCATTTGTCATTTGTCCTTTGTCGTTTGTCAAGAGTCCTTTGTGCTTTGTCTTTTGTTGTGCTCTACTAATGACCAATGACTAATGACCAATGACCAATGACTAATAACTAAAACTGATTTGCCCAATCTTTGGCCCAGTTTAAGGTTTGATGAACGTCTTTAAGGGTGGCGGCTTCACAATATAAACGCAACACCGGCTCAGTGCCACTAAAACGAATCAACAACCACCGGTTATCGCCCAAACGAAACTTGTAACCATCCACCGGATTACAATCAATCACCGGCTGACCGGCAATTTCTTTTAAAGGTTGATTTTGCAATTGTTCTAACAACTTAGCCCGCACTTCCATACTCGCCAGCGGCAAATCAATGCGATCATAAGCCGCAAAAAAGCCGGTCTGCTGTTGCAAACCACTATACAATTCACCCAAATCTTTATTAGACTCAACCACCGCCTCTAGCAAATAAAGCGCCGACAGTAGGGCATCGCGTTCGGGAATATGAGTTCCGTAACCAATTCCTCCCGACTCTTCACCCCCCACCAACACCGCTACCTCTAACATTCGGTCGCCAATATACTTATAACCAATTGGCGTTTCAAACACCGGCAACCCATATAACTCAGCGGTTTTTGGCATCAAATCTGACCCACTCACCGTTTTAACGACTTCCCCTTTCCAACCTTTGCGCTTTGCCAAATGTTCAATCAAAATCGGAATTAACACCTGCGAACTCAAAAAATTACCGTGTCCATCAACGGCGGCAATGCGGTCTGAGTCGCCATCAAAGACAAATCCAACGGCCAAAGTATCGGGATGAGTGCGCTGGTGGGTTCGCATTTTCCGAAAAAGTTGCGACAAATAGCGGGGTAAAGGTTCCGGGGCACCGCCACCAAACAGCGGATCGCGGTCGCTATTAACTTCTTGTATCGGCATTCCCAAAATTTGAGCCAATCCCCCCGCTGCTGCTCCGTGCATCACATCTGCAAAAACTGTTAATTTTTTGCTTTCCATTGCGGCGTGAATTTGCGGCAAATTTACTTTAGCCTGCAATCCTTCACAATAAGAAGGCCAGGGATTGAATTTGTCTAATTTGCCTGGGGTGGGAGAAGGCGGTGCCGGTGGCGCATTTAATTTTTCCTCAATTTTTTTTGTGACTTCTGGGGAGACAGAACCGCCAAAATAACCCTTGACTTTTAAACCTAAATATGCGGCGGGGTTGTGACTAGCGGTGAGAACAATGGCACCGAGGGCGTTTTTTTGTTTAGCGGCCCAACTAAAAGCCGGTGTGGGAGCATAACATTCAGAAAGCAAAACATCAAAACCGGCTTTTTGAATAGAATTTGCTGCGGTGGCGGCAAAATCTTCTGCCAAGAAACGCCGGTCATAACCAACAATGATGGTGTTGCTGTGGGTGATCGTGCCATAAAGTTCTGCCAAAACTTGGGCGGCAATTGGTGCAACAAGAGCGACCCTTTCAAAGGTAAAATCGGCGCCAATTACACCACGCCAGCCATCGGTACCAAACTTAATCGGAGTATTACCGGCCGGTACAGTTAAAAGTTCAACCATAATTAAATCTGCCTTGCTGTTGAAAATAGGCGGGTCATTGGTAATTAGTCATTGGTCAAGAGTCAAGAGTCAATTGTCCTCCCCCCTTTCAAAGGGGGGGTTAAGGGGGGTGGTCAAGCAGTACAGTACAACAAAATACTAATGACACTCCTACAAAGTACAGACGTTCGCAGCAGTTCGTCTCTACTGACAAATGACACTCGTACAACAGACCAGTCATACCTCCCTCATTATTAATAAAAATCGAGTTTTGGCAATGATTCCCTAAATCTTGATATATTGGTTGGGCGCGTCCCGAAGGTGTTGTTGCAAGAGGAGCAAAAAGTAAAATATGGCCATTTTAATAGGAGATGAACTAAATAACCAAATTATCGGAACCGCACAGGCAGATCAAATCAGCGGTTTAGCAGGAGATGATACGCTGTTTGGTCGAGAGTTGGAAGATTTGTTAAATGGGAATGCCGGTAAAGATGTTGTCTACGGAGAGGCCGGTAATGATACGGTGCGCGGTGGTGCCGATGATGATACGCTGTTTGGCGGCGATGGCAATGATATTGGATTTGGCGATTTAGGAAATGATTTGCTGTTTGCCAATAGCGGGGATGATTTTTTGTATGGTGGCGCTGATGATGATACGCTGTGGGGCGGTCAGGGCAATGATACGTTTGTGGGAGATATCGGTGCTGATTATGCCTATGGTGATTTAGGCGATGATTTATTTTTTGGCAATGCCGGTGCTGATTTAATGGTCGGCGAGGATGGTAAGGATACTCTGCGTGGGGGTCGGGATGATGACTCGCTTAGCGGTGGTAATGATAATGATGTGCTTTATGGTGAATTTGGTAACGATATTATCAGTGGCAATAGTGCTAATGATGTGGCTTTTGGTGGCGAAGGTGATGATACTATCCGGGGAGGTCGCGGGGATGATTCTTTGTTTGGCGATGAGGGTAATGATTCGATTTTTGGTGATTTTGGGGCTGATACTCTCACCGGCGGAACGGGCACTGATGTGTTTGTGATTTCTGCCGGTGCTGGGCCTGAGTTTATTGCTGATTATTTGGATTCGGATGATTTTATTGGTTTGGGTGATGGTGTGACTTTTGCGGATTTGGAAATTAGAGAGGGGATTAATTTGGTGGCTGAAAATGTTTTGAGTAGGTTTACTGTGATTAATGGCCCTGGTGGGAAATTATTGGCAATTGTGGCAAGTCTTCCGTCTCCTAGTTTGCTGACTGAGGATGATTTTATTTTGGTTGCGGATACGGGACTAGGTTCAACCGGTACGTCTGGGGGTGCTTCTACTTTACCTGGTGGAACGAGTTCTTAATTTTGGCAAGGTTTGCGCTTGGGATTGGCAATGATTTTTGCAAAGGATTTTTGCACCATCCCAGCCCTTTTAGTGATGATTGATTTGGGCTGATTATTTATTTTTATGCGCGGCAAGTTTATTGTTTTTGAAGGGGTGGAAGGTTGTGGCAAAACAACTCAATTGCAGAAGGTGCAGGGGTGGTTGGCAGAACTTTTGAATGGTAGGCCGGTTGTGGTGACGAGACAACCGGGGGGGACTGAGTTGGGGGTGCAGTTACGCCGGCTTTTGTTGAATCCTGGGCCTGGTGTGGTGATTCAAAATCGGGCTGAGTTGTTGTTATATGCGGCTGATAGGGCTCAGCACGTTGAGGGGTTTATTGAGCCGAATTTAGCGGCGGGGGCGATTGTTTTGTGTGATAGATATACGGATTCAACGGTGGCTTATCAAGGGTATGGCCGGCAGTTGAATTTGGAGACTATTGAGGTGTTAAACCGGCTGGCAACAAATGGGTTAGAAAGTGATTTAACGGTGTGGTTAGATGTGGATGTGGCGGTGGGTTTAGGGAGGGCGAAAAAGCGGGGTGTGGCTGACCGGATTGAGCAGGCTGATTTGGAGTTTCACCGCAGTGTCCAAAACGGTTATACTGAGTTGGCAAAAATTCATCAAAAGCGGATTGTGCGGGTGGATGCCGGTGGATCTGTGGATGAGGTTTTTGGGGAAGTTAAAAAAATTTTGAGTGGGTATTTTTTGAAGTGGGGTTTTTTGGGGGATTAAGGAATGAGTTTTAACCAGATTTGAATAGGATTATTGTTTGGGGATGAGTAAGGAAGAGGGTTTTTTTGAGTTGTTAGTGGGTCAAACTCAAGCGGTGGAGTTGTTGGTGCAGGTGGTGCGCCAAAATCGAATTGCACCGGCTTATCTTTTTGTGGGCCCGGAGGGGGTGGGGAGAAGTTTGGCGGCGCGGTGTTTTGTGCAGTTGCTTTTTTGTTTTGATGCGGCAGAAAGTAAGGATCAAAGTAATATTAAAAATCGGGTTTTTCAGGGTAATCACCCGGATTTGTTGTGGGTGGAACCGACTTATTTACATCAAGGAAAACGGCTTTCGGCTGCGGAGGCGGAGGAGGCGGGGGTGAAGCGAAAGGCACCGCCACAAATTCGTTTGGAACAAATTCGAGAAATTGGGCAGTTTTTGAGCCGGCCGTCTTTAGAAGCGTCTCGATCTGTGGTGGTGCTTGAGGGTGCTCAAACGATGGCGGAGGGTGCGGCAAATGGGTTATTAAAGACTTTGGAAGAACCAGGAAATGCAACGCTGATTTTAATTGCGCCGGCGGCGGAGTCGCTTTTACCAACTTTGGTTTCTCGTTGTCAGCGGATACCTTTGCAACGGTTAAATAAGGGGGGGATGAAAGAGGTTTTGAAGAAGGCCGGTTTTGAGGAAATTTTGGGTGAGAAGGTGATTTTGGAATTGGCGCAGGGAAGTCCGGGGGAGGCGATACGTTGTTGGGAACAATTGCAGACAATTCCGGCAGAGTTATTGCAAAAGCTTACAGAATTGCCAAAAAGTCCCCGCGATGCGCTTGAGATGGCGAAGGAGGTTGATAAGGTTTTGGATACGGAGGCTCAGTTATGGTTGGTGGATTATTTGCAGCATTGGTACTGGCAAAAGTTATCGTTGCGGGGTTCTGGTGAGTTGGTGATCAAACAGTTGGAGGAGGCGCGGAAAAATCTTTTGTGTTACGCGCAGCCGCGTTTGGTTTGGGAGTGTACGTTGTTGGCAATTTGTCAAGGTGCGGTGGCGGGCCGGTGAGGGGGAGAAATAGAGAATAATTTTACAAATAATTTTAGAAACCGGTTTCTTAATATCATCTCTGTCAGCCAACAAAAGCTATCGCAGTAAACCGGTTTCTTTGCTTGGTTGATGTGGGGGGCGATTCCCTCCGGGACGCTTCGCGAACGCGCATATTATTTTGCTAATATGCTTGCTAATATGCGGGTTCAAGAGATTGGTAAAGTTAGACCACTTTCAGGCAAGCTAGAATTGCTGAGAACAAGATCCTCAACCTCTCTAATTTGATTCCAATCAATTACGGCCACCCAAAGACTTTCCTCCTCAGAATATTGCACTTCTCCATCTGCTTCTAAATCTTCACTATACAGGGTCAGCAATTGACCCTCTTGCAGCTTAATATTGTGACGACTCAAATCAGAAATCGTACCAACAGAATTAAGCCGAATCCGACCTTGTTCATCGGCATTATGAAAGTCGGCAAAAATTTTATGAGCGCTCATAAAGTTACTTTAATTAGGATGATTGTTTCGCTGGATTGGGAATAGTTGGTGTCAGGAGAAAGCTGCATAGAAATCCGGTTTTTTTGTTTGGTTACTTAACTTTTTGGTAGGGTGCGTTAGTCGGCAATAAACTTAATATTTTTACCGATATTTAAAAATCCGCATAATGCACCATTTACAAATATAAAGGTACCTTATGCGGATAGAAATATTATTAATTGTATGCCTAAAAATTTTTCCGTCTACCCCACAGTATCACGTCCTATGAAATTACTACAGAAAAATTTCAAGTTTTAGTCAAAATCGCCAAATATCTACTTTGATTTCACCATTGTGATACGCTCTGTGACAGTCTGGGCAAAGCGTCATCATATTCTTTAAATCCGCTGGTCCACCCTCACTGTAAGCAATAACATGATGTCCATGTGCGACTTCTCCGATTTTACCGCAAATTTCACATTCGTTCCCATCCCTCTGTTTAACTAATTTTTGTGCTTTTTGGTGTTCTTTCGGTCGTTTTTGACTGGCCACATTACTCACCTTTTATTTGCTTCTTAGAGGAACCTTTGTTTTGCTTGTTAGAGGAACCTTCAAAGACTTCTGGATTTGCCCCTAGAATAGAAATATCACTATTGGGAGCTTCGGACTTGACTGTCTTAGCTATCTTATTAGCGATATCTATGTAGTTATTCTCATCCAAATTGTTGACAGTAATTTTAAGAGACTTTTTACTCACTATTTACCTCATTAAGCATTTAAAGAAAATATTTTCTCTCCACTCTTTGGATCGATGGCCAAGGCTTCAACTACACCATCTCCATGAGTGATTATCATCACTGGTTTTTTAGACAATTTAGGCTGTCCATTCTCATCAAGATAGACGGCGTAAGTTAAAACTTCCTCGTTTTTTTGCCTCACCACTATATGGATTTCGGTGCCAATGTATGAGACATTCAAAACTTGGTCGCCTTCTTTAAGGATTTTTATGGTTAGCTGCTGCTTGCTATTGTCGAGATTAAAAAGTTTAGGTTGATCTATATGCTTCTCTATCGCTTGCTCCATGTAGTTAACCTTCTAAATAAAGAAAAGTTGATTTATATTGATACTACCAGTTAATTTTTATGAAGTAGTTTGTAAAAAACATAATTTTGTTGGCAATTTTGTCGTTCATTCCAACTCCCGATAGTCAAAAATGTTGGACAATGCCATAATTTGTTGGAAAATGTTAGGAAATGTTGGGTATAATACGGAAAATCACGAATTCTACCCGACTCCATGAATCTTGATGAAGTGCTAAAAATGGCTGATGCTCTTGTTTTTGCTAAAACCGGCCAATACCTTGATGATTTGCAAAAGGCAATTCTGCGCGGAACTTTACAAGGCGAAAAATACAGCAAAATTGCACAAGAAAAGCACTGTAATGAGAGTTATGTTCGGGATGTTGGAGCAAAATTATGGGAGACACTTTCAAAAGAATTAGGAGAAAAACTCACTAAATCCAATTTTCGCTCGACAATGGAGAGGCTGCAAATCTCGATAGTTTCACATTTAGAACCGCATCACAACCAAATTAGCAACGTTAATATCTGTGGAGAAGCCAGACAACCCCCAGATACACCCAACCCAAACCCGAAAAATAAAGAAACATCTAACCCCCAACAAACCCCAAATTTATATCACGATTTAACTGAAATGCCCAAGTTAGGCAACTTCTATAATCGTACTGGTGAACTGGAAAGCCTGAAAACATCAATCCTCACAGAAAAGGCACAACTTTTAACCATTACTGGCATGATAGGGATGGGCAAAACCGCTGTGGCGATAAAACTTGTAGAAGACGTTAAACATGAATTTGAATATGTGATTTGGCGTAGCCTGGAAACTTGCCCTACCGTCTCCCAATTGCAAACCAATTTAACCGATTTTTTTACCGAGGCGGGTAATCAAACTTCACCGCTACCCCTGATGAAATCTTTACAAAATCATCGCTGTTTAATTATTTTAGATGATATCCATTACCTGTTTAGGCGGGGAGAATTGGCCGGCCAGTATCAACCGGGATATGAGGATTATCGCAGTTTTTTTAAACAAATTAAAGAGCGATCTCATCAAAGTTGTTTTCTGCTGATTGGTTGGGAAGCACCGCGAGAAATTTCTCAAATTAAAAACCCAAATACGCCTAACTTAATTTTGATCGGCTTAGACACTGCATCAGCGCACCAAATTATCGCAGAACAAGGATTAGAAAGCGACGAGAATTGCTTAGGATTCATTGACTATTATCAAGGCAATCCTTTATGGTTAAAAACTGTGGCGAATTTTCTGGCTGAATTAGGCTTAACTGTGACTGAGATGTTACAAAGCCAGCCTTTTTTATTGCCTCAATATTTGCAAGATATTTTAGAGCAACCGTTGGCTTGGCTATCGGAACGCGAAAAGCAACTTTTATCTCTGTTAGCTAAAGAAGATGAGCCGCTCGCACTCGCTAAATTATTAGAAATTGCCCGGATGCCATCTTCAGATTTACTCGATAGCCTACAATCTCTTTACCGTCGTTGTTGGGTAGAAAAAACTGGCCATATTTACATGATTTCACCTCTATTGAGACAGTATATCGGACTCAGAAACCGGCTTTCTTAACAAAATTTCTGTGCTCAAATCAAAGTTATCAGATAAACCCGGTTTCTTTGGTGAAGCACAAAACAAGTTTTTTCTGTTATTCGTGAGGATGGCCCTTTTGTTAATTTGCTGGCAGATAGTGTAGCGGCTAGTTAATTAGGCGGGCGGCTATAGGCAGTCTACTGCTGATAGGCCGATTTTTTTGTGACAATTCTTATTATCTTAGCTGGGAAATTTATGGTGTTATTTGAAATAATTGGGTTATAAGTAACTCTTATATTTAAACAAAGATTACTATCATTTAATGATATAGAGTGAATTTCCCAGAAAGTCAAGCCCCCACCTGCTTTTTTTTGGGGCCGGTGAGGGGAGAAATAGAGAATAATTTTACAAAAACCTTGACGAGATATAAAAAAACTAGCTACATTTCGGGAATATTATAAAAAGAGGCTGTAGTTGAAAGGGTGTGGCATTATAAATACAGCAGGCAAGATGCACTGCGCTACTGAGAAGCGGCGGTTTTTTTGGTTAAGTCGTCTTATCAGAGCCGGTCGCGTCCGCTTTCAGGATTATAAGCAAAACCGTTAATACTTTTGGGAGAGGTGTTTGACGGTTTTTATTGATGAAAAATCGGGGTGACATTGGGGTTGATTGTCCATTAAAAGTTAAAGGAATTGTAAGGCAATGTCTCAAGAAGTTAATCGAAATTCTGGGGGAGAGTTGGAGAGGGAAAGTAATATTATTAAGTCTCCCTGGGATGAAGAGGAGCCGCCGAAAAATAAATCTTTGGGACGGAGGAAGGATCAAGCATCCAAGAGTGATGATATTACGACGATAGCGAAAGGTTTGGCTGTGGGTATTATGTGGTCTATGTCGGGGCTGCTGGATGAGGAAAATGAGTGATTGAGGGGAGAAGAAAAAGTTGGGTTGAGGGATGATGTCTTAAACCCAACTTTTTACTAATCTGTTGCGCTATGATATACCGATAATGGCAGCAACAATTCGTTCATCAAGGGGTTTCACATCAGGAACTTTAAGAATTTCATTAAGTTGTTCTGTAGAAAGAGGGTTTTCAATTAAATCCTGACGAATATCTTTGAGGCGTAAAGGCTCAGAGCGCTTGGGTTCATTTAAACGCGCCAACCACCAAGGACGAATTAAATCTAGCCAAGACTCAGCAAGAAGGCTCAAGTCTACACTCTGTTTCCTTGGTTCTTTTTCCTCAAACCGAGAAAGGATAGTCTTAACTACACCCTCGCGGATTCCATCGTTATTTTTCTTGGCTTTACTTTCATATTGTTGAAGTACCTCTCTCATTTCTTGCAAAGCCCGTTGCTTTTTTTTGGGCAAAAGTTGTTCTTCAGAGCGAATAAGGTTTTTAATAAAATTTTGGAGAGAATGATGTGCTGTTTCTAAGGGTTCTTCTTCTATAAGGGGATAGAGATGCTTTCGGAGATTTTCACAAATTTTCTGCAAGTCTGTTATCGGGTGTACATAGTTTACATCGTCAAGATACACCCAACGGGGCGCACCCCATTCCGTTCCTGCAATGGCAAAAAACGCCCAAGGATAATCTGCTTTTACCACACTTAATACTGAACGATTTTTGCTTCTAATTACCTGTTTATAAACTTCTGGAGCAATCAGATTTCTTTTACCTTCTACAAGAGCGCGAACTGGATCAAAAACATCGCCTAATTGCCAGATATTGCCTTGTTTATCTTCATTGTCTACTTGGTTGATTATCTCTTCTAATTTTACTGGCTCTTTAGATGAATCGATATCTATACTGGGGGAAAAATCTTCGGGTAATGGTAAGTTTGAGCCTAATAAATCTGTAACTAATTGATGGCGTTGCAAAAATTTTTGTTCGGAAGACCTCAGAGCAAACTCATCACTATCTTGTGGCCACCACGCTTCAATTTCCGAAAAGGGACTGTCCATGCGGTCAATTCTGCCAATTCGTTGCTCCGCTAGACGGATTACACTAGGCATATCGAGTTGAATAACTGCGGAGGCTTGCTGAAGGTTGACACCTTCGGACATGGCATCAGAACATAAAGCAATGATGTCTGATTTGCTAGAACCAAGTTGAAAAATATCATTAATTTCTTTATGCAGACCTTGATGCCTAGGAGATAAAACATCTCCGAACGAGACACCGGCCTGTTTACCTTCAAGAGCTTCTCTAGGTTCACCGGCCCCCACACCTTCACCGGCCCCCAAACATCCGTCTGTCCCACCCCCATCCAAGGGCACGAGCGAGTTCCATCGGCGCTCACAAAATCACCGGCCTCAAAAATCCACCGGCACCATGACATCCCAAACTTCTGTAAAAAAATCATAGGCTCAGGCTGAATACTCGCTTCTCACAACGCCGGCATCATCCCCTCATCGAATGCCACCGGCCTGCCAAATCAATACTCCATTCCTTTGCTATTATTTGGTTAGCATAGCGTGTCATCAGCCAAGCCATTTGCTTAGAGTCTCGGATGGCGTCCCACAGCCGGTAGTATTTAGGATTCCCTTGAAATAACCAATATGCCACTCGTTTTCACCGGCATAATAACCTTTTGTGCTGTTTGGGCTAATTATAACTGAGTTGCCCCTCCTAGTTTGAAAGGGGGCCGCTTTGGATTTTGAGTTTTGATACATTGGGTAAGGGAATCTTCGCTTCTTGGACAATCCTTAAAACTTTTTGTCAAGGCAAAGTATCTGGCCGGTTTAGCAATTACTTGAAATAATACAGCAAAACCCTGTAATAAGGTCATTGTTACGACAGGCATTAAATGAGGTGGTAACTAGGGATGCAGAAGCGGAGTTATTAGGAATTAATTCAGCAATTACAGCGGCGCTGATTAAAAAAAAAATAGAATAATTGCTCACCTATTTTTTAGCTATTAAGCAGATACAGATAGTTTTTGAAAATGTAAAACCGCCTAGTTGGCAGTTGAGTTATCAAGGTCAAATCTATGAGGTGACGTTTTATCCTGAGTGCTTTGATGAGAGGCCGGGTTTGCAGTATATGAGTTGGGGTAATCCGCTTTTTGAGGGTTTAATGGGTGAGGTTCAGAAGGTATTGGGGGTGGGATAAAGTTGAACTAATTTCCCTCAGATGGGGGAAAATGGTAGAGTAGTTATAATTCACCTAAAAACTTTTTGCTAAAATTGGTAGTATCTGGGATAAGGTGATTTTAATAAAACTATTAGAGGCAGAGTTTGAAATAGCAGATTTTGGCTGTTGTGATTAATAAATATTAAGAAAAGTGGAATTAATACAACGTAGAAGTTATGGAGAGAGCATTGCCCTAACTCAACCGGGCCATCTTTTTTTGACAAACGTACAAAAAATCGCAACTCCCACCTACAATTTTTGATTGAGGTGGGGGAGTTCAAATTATGACATTATCCAGATAAGGATAGCTGTTAGAAATTAACGGCAATAGACCCTATAAGCTATTCTAGCGTGGTCTGCATAAGACGCCACGAGGTGTTCTAATGCACATCGCGGTTTCAGTTTGAATCGGTTTAACTTGTTGATTCATTTCAACTTGGCCAGCTTGGTTAACTTCGGTGACCTGAGCAGCATGAACAGGAAGACTAAGCGCCATCAATCCAGTGAAGATTAAGAGTGTTTTTTTCATTGTTAAAATCCTTGACTCTTTTTTATTTATAACAGGGTTTTAGAAACCGTAGGTGAAGTTGAGATGAAGTTTATAAAAAAAATTATAAAGACAAGCTAAAGACTATAAGAGTAGGTGCTGATGCAATAACTATCCGACTTTACCGACTTGACAATCCGACTTTTCTGACTTAACCCGCTCCACCGGCCCACAAAAAATTCACGGGCATCACCGCAGAAATCAGTGCCTCAATATCTAGTAGTCTCTCAACATCCAAGGACTCTATGACGTCCACATACCCATGAATCAAATCGGTTTTAAATTGATTCTTAAGTGGCCTGATTTCATCAACTGAACGGCGCCAGTGATGTGATGGGTGTTTACCGAAGTGGCCATGAGTGTCGGTGCGATACGATATTGGCCAGTGTCTGCTTAGGATGCCGGTGCGATACGAGATTTTGTTGTGTCCGCCAGGAGCAGCGATAATGTGTATTTTTTCATGACCGGCCTAAAATGGCCATAAGAGTTTAAATTTCCGAGTGTGACACCGGCCTGTTTACCTTCAAGAGCTTCTCTAGGTTCACCGGCCCCCACACCTTCACCGGCCCCCAAACATCCGTCTGTCCCACCCCCATCCAAGGGCACGAGCGAGTTCCATCGGCGCTCACAAAATCACCGGCCTCAAAAATCCACCGGCACCATGACATCCCAAACTTGTCTTAGAACTCACAGGCTTAGGCTGAATACTCGCTTCTCACAACACCGGCATCATCCCCTCATCAAATGCCGCCGGCCTGCCAAATCAATACTCCATTCCTTTGCTATTATTTGGTTAGCATAGCGTGTCATCAGCCAAGCCATTTGCTTAGAGTCTCGGATGGCGTCCCGCAGCCGATAGTATTTAGGATGGCGTTAGTGATTTTCGGTAGGAAAGGCTGAATATCCAAGTCATAGAAACCAATATCCACCAAGTTATGGCGTTCCACGCTTTGCTATCGGGCTTATTTTTTTCATACCCTGATTAAGCAACGCCAATTTTACTTTTGTTAAATACAAATATCGTTCATATTTGCGACAATGTTGGCCGGCATCAGTTAGGCTTGGTGTAAAACAGCAATTTTTATAGTCAAAATATGGCCGAACAAGGCTGCCTTAATTTACTTTCCAAAGTACGATTAGTCGGTAATCTTCTGCCTCATAGCTTTAACCTGGCCCCGTTTGGTCTTACTATCCAGGCGCTTGCGTTGAGAACTGCGAGTTGGTTTGCTTTTGAAGCGTTTTTTGGGAACTACAACAGCACTTTTGATTAGCTCTTGAAGGCGGGTTAAAGCCACTTCCCGATTTTGTTCTTGACTCCGGTATTCTTGGGACTTAATGACAATAACACCAGCTTGGGTAATGCGGTTATCGTTTAGATTTAACAGTCGTTCTTTATAACGGTCAGGTAAAGAAGATGCTTTGATATCAAACCGTAAATGGATGGCAGTTGCTACCTTATTTACATTTTGGCCACCGGCCCCTTGAGAACGCATTGCACTAATATCAATTTCGCTTTCTGAAATGCTGACTGTATCGGAAATTTGTAGCATAATTTATAATTGAGATAAAAACAGTATATCGTTATTTTGGACAAGCTCTTACATGAGATGATAAAAGCGAGTAGCAATTACATCCTAGAGCAAGACCTTCATTCGGCTATTCAATGGCCCCTACAGAATCAAATAAGGCGCTATCCATATTATAAGCTTTTCCCTGTTAAGATATTTTGATGCTCAAGGCCGAGATTTTAGTGGCGGCTGGGTAGCTTCGGTTCAAAATGCAGCTAGAGTGCTTACAGAACCTTCTCTCCCCCCCTAAGAGCGATGTATCAAGTTGAGCTTTGGTTGGAGCCGTTGGCTTTATTTGTAAATAAATTAAATACTTAATAGCTCAATGACGGCTCAATATTGTTATGATTTATTTTGGACATAGTTGTAACGTAATTGAGGAGATGCCATTATGAGCAAACAATTAGATGAGGCGCTTTCAAGAGAGATAGGGAAACGCATCAAAAGTAATTCTAAAAGCTGCTTTGACAACGCTTATAAAGCAGCCTTAGCTACTGAGGGAGCAATTTATGTGCAAGGCTTTTTAGCGGTACCAGGAGCGCCGTACAAGCCTATTGAGTATAGTTGGATTGAACTCGACGATAAAATTATAGATCCTACTTTTTATCATCTAGGTAAAAGTATTCAAGAGCTTCATTATTTCCCCGCTCATTATTTGAACGTGAAGGAACTCAACGCCATCATAGAAGAATCCAAAGAAGATTACCCAGAAGATGACCCCTTACCGATTTATGGGAAAGAACCTTACGAATATTATGGAAATTTAATGTTAGGGGGAAACAATTACCAAAATGCTTATGATTTGGCTTTAGCTAAATGTAGGGAATTAAACCAAAGTGAACACGAAGCAAATTAATTGTGCTCATTTGTGATTTAAATTACCCAGTATTCCGCATCGGCAACGCCAAAAAATAGTAAGCGTAAATTGTCTGCCAATTTGGAGCCGTTTTAGTGGCCGGTTCTAAAACTTTCTTTTTTTTACAAGAGTAAATTGGAAAATAAAATGCCCGAACCAAATTAGATTTCCAACTGGGAATATAGTAATTACGCTTTGCTTCCCAAAGATTAGTCGTACCTGCAATTTATAGAGGGGTTAAATTAAAACTTTTAACTATCAGCCCTTTTATAAATTGTTGGAATTGCTACCGTCATCAACATCAATAGGTTGGCAAACCAAAACAGCACAACGCAACCAAAGCCCACCCATCCCAAACGGGTAAATGATAGTTGTGGGATTCCATCTAGTAATTGCCACAACCGAAAAGCGGTGTAGCAAAAGCCAATGGGCACCACGACACTAGAAACTAACCACTGACTGAAGGCGCGTTCAGAGATTAGCTGCACGGCAACAACCAGTAGGTAACTCCCCCAGAATGCCAACGAGGAAGGTTTCTGCCATGCCTGAACGCACAACACAATTGGTAAGAGAATCCCAGCAACTAAGGCTAATTTGACCCACCACATCAGAAATGACCATTGCTGTTCGCTAAATCCAATTTCTGCCGAAAAGGGGAGACGTTGAGTTTTAACACAAAAGCCATAGCCAATAGCTAAATTAGTGGCGACTAAAATAAAAAGCATAATAACCAGTCCGTTATTAAGTGTCATAGCTCTCAAGTCTTTGGTTTCAACATTTTCCGCGCTCTCAACTGTCACATCAATTATAAAGAAATTGTAATGCCTAGTAAGCAAAGGTTTCAAACTGTTATGGGCAAATACCTTTACCCGCTCCTTATTCTCAATAGTTAATAAGTATCGAGAATAAATTGGGGGCTGATAAATACAATCCCGATTGTTTTCCAAAAAAGAGTGTGCAACTTTAGAGTGCGGAATGTGGGTTTTAAAAAGAACGCTGTCGGGTACAGACGAACTGCTGCCTTACGTCTTTAGTACACGATACCACCTCCCATCCTCCGAAAAATGCTAGGGGCTTTCAACTCAGTACAACCTGTAGATATGGTTATTAAATTGTCTTTTCAGTAAAAACACGGTTGACATCCTTCGCTTTTTCTTGGCCTTCGCCCTTAATAATTTTTCGGGCGGAAAAATAAAAATTATTGCGGCCATTTTTTTAGGCAAAAAGCTCCGACATAGTACAGACCTGACAGACATTTATAAATTTAATTTGACTACTGGTGGTGCATTTAATGTATCCCTTTCAGGTTTAACTGATAATGCAGACCTTTTCTTATTAAACAGCAATAACCAAATCATCCAAAGTTCTACATCGGGAAATTCATCCGAAACACTAAGTTTTCAAAATTTAAGCACCGGCATCTATTCACTACAAATTACATCGAGTGCCGGTGCTACAGACTACCTTTTAGGCATTCAAATTCAAGAAACATTAATCCTGTAATAGACCCATTAACTGGCCTACCTTTAACCGACAACCAACTGCCAAGTACAGACGTTCCGGCGGAACGTCTCTACAACTTTGAAACAGGGATATTTCGAGTAGGAGAAACCGGCATTGTGAGTATAGATTATCTGTATGATGGTGGAAGATTTGCAGGCGATTTTGGTTTATTTAACTTGGCCGGCATGGAAGCATTCACACCGGGTTCAACTAATTATAT